>JAUWWP010000078.1 GCA_030616835.1 Deltaproteobacteria bacterium
AAAATATAGGGAAGTGACTCTTTTATATTTGGCGGGGAGTGGATAGGCGGTTCATAAACAAATCCCAATTCAATCATTTGCATTCTACATTTTGCAATTTTCATTTTGCAATTTATATAGTCCACCTGAGGCGGACTAAATCTGTAGTGGATTTGGGAATTTTCCACCTCCGGCGGATCTCTAACAGGATAAAGGGTAAAAATGGAGTTAAGTTTCTCTCAGATATTTGAAGGCTTCGCTATCAGTATCAACTTAATCGTTATGTGGGTGGTCTCCATTGCCATCCTCCGCCGGTATCTGGAAACTAAATACCCACCCGCCCTCTTAGCTGCCTCGGGCTTCTTAGCTCTGGGATTTATCTTTACTCCCGGTATGTTGTTTGCGGTGATACTTATTCAGGCGCGTCCGGACTTGGAAACGGCTGCCTGGGTAAGAATTCTTTCAATCTTAGTTAACAATGCCTTCGTCATTGGACTGTTTCTCTTTACGGTCTTTACCCGCCAGGTCTTCCGACCGGGGCGGAGAGGAAGTCTGTTCTTCTTGATCTTCATCGGTATCCTGCTCTTCGGATCGAAGGATCTGATATTAATGTTCGAAGCTAAGGGTATGGTGGTGCAGTGGAATGCCCGTTTTGGGATAAGATTAATGTATGCTATTGGCAACTCATTGAACTTCGGCTGGCTGGCCTATGAATCTTTGAGCAGATGGAGACTCTACCGGAGGCAGCTCAAGAAAGGCAAAAAGATGGACCCTCTGGTGGTCAACCGCTTCCTCCTCTGGGGCCTGGCCGGGATAAGTTATACCATCAGTGCCCTGGTGACCATACTCAATGTCCCTTATGAAATGGTGCAACCCCTTTTCCCCACGATGATTAAGGCTACCTTTATTCTCGCTTTCGCTATCTTTTGTTACTTAAGCTGGTCGCCACCCGAGTGGTTCAAGCAGGTTATTCGCAAAGGAGAACCCACTCAAGCTTGAGGAGACTTCAAGATGTCGGATGTCTTTGAGAAGACCTGTGAATTCTTAGAAAAATACACCTCTTTTACCCAACTTCAGAGCCGAGGCACTATCCGGCTGATGCTTAAAGAGGCCAATCTTGATCCTCAGGCGGTTGAAAAAGATGAGATGATCGAGGCTCTGAAATCAAATCTCCCTTCCGAGCTGGAGAAGAGGGGTGTGGATGGCGGAGCGGAGATTGCCGAGCAGTTAGTCGCTGATGTGGAGAAGGTAAGGTTTGCCGATACCGCTTACGATGTCTTTAAGAAAATATAAGATTTCCTATCAGTGATAGGGGAGTGATTCTTTTATATTTGTAGGTATCTTGCTGTATTTCCCTTCAAACTCTTCCAGGTACTTTTCTCGTCCCGTCAAAAAGTCTTCTATCTTCTTCTCCAGTAGCTCCTTGTCCGGAAACAGTGCACTTGCCCTTAAGAGATAAAGATTCGCCCGGTCACATTTGATTGGCGGGTGGTAGCGCAAATAATCCGGCTCTATGCCGAAGGTAATCTGTTTCCTTAACAGGTCATTATACGCGGCCAGCGATTGGCGTAGCGTTACCTTCTGTTCATCCTGTCCGATCGTCCCGGTATTAGCCAGGAAACACTGGACAGAAGGGTTCTTTTGCAGAAACTCATAAAAGATCATCGCGTGTTCCAACTGGTCACCGGCCACGAAGGGATCCAGAAAGAATACCCGCTTAAACTTACCGGCCTGCTCAGGGTCCCCTCCCGAGCTTTCTATTGATTCCCCGTAAATGAACTGCATCGTCGCCTGTTCCGGGGTCAGCTTGGAGATTGCATTGACCAGTGGGTTCCTCGTAAGAAGGATTATATAGTCCACCTTCTTCGCTCTCAGTCCCGGGCTGGCCAGTCCCAGGTTCTCTCTGGTCACCACCGCCCTTCCGTTAGCGGTCTTTGATAGGTCCTTGAAGTCAGGGATATAAGGATATTTGTTAATCGATACATTTTCCAGAAAAGCCTCTTTGGATTCGGTAGCCCTGAGTATCTCCGGTTGATCCATTCCATCCAGACTCTCGGTCTTGACATATAACCCGTTCAGCTCAAAGGCGGCGTAGGAGCCAGTAAAGCTGAACTCCCCCCCATCGTCCCCGATCATCTCCGAGGATTCTCTCGGCAGGCGGGTTAATTTCCTGCACAGGGTCGTAGTCTTGCCCGTAGCGGTCAGGCCCGAGACCGCCGTTACCATCTCAACCAGCTCCGGTCTCTTGGTATTAAGGTCATATACCCACAGGCGGTCCCTTCGGGCGCCGGCGTGCAGGAAGATCCCGGTGCGGTCAATTGATTTGACCCGCCCGTCCTCGAACATGAAAACCCCCTTCTTGCCCTCCCCGGTATAGATTGTATTCCGGCAAATCTTTACCTGCTCCCCTCTCTTGCTGCCCATCGCCAAACGGACCTGGACATCCTTCTTGACAAGCTTCTTTAATTTATTTGGCTCGAAGGCTTCATCGGTGAAGAATATTACTGTGTAGGTTGTCTTTGGGACCACCCGGTCCGACGGCTCTCCAAAAAGGAGCCGCAGGCCGCAGGCAATTTGCGCATACTTTTCGGGCATGAGAAACCTGGCAGTGACCCCGTCCTTCCCGTCACCAACTATAATATCGGCGGATATAACCTTCTCCCGACTCAGCACCTCCACCGCCTGCTGTGCCAACCTCTCCTCATCTTCGCCGAACTGGTGATCGATGCTGTTTTTTGTATGGGGTGCAGCCCTGGACATCGGCTCGGAATCCGAGGCGACCGAACCCAACTGCGTCTGGATCACACCTTCCTGCCTCAAGGCCAGCTCTTTTATCTCATCACGTGTGAGGCCCTCGATTAATCTTTTTTGTTCTTTAGCGTCCGAGTAGATTTTTGACGCTGCCTTTCTGAACTCATCCATTTTCATACCCCCTAACTATTGAAAGATCTCCTGCGGAACCTCCACCCCCTGCCGCCGCAGCTCCTCAACGAATTTGGGAACGAACCCGGTGCACTTTATCTCCCCGATCACCCTCCCCTGGGCATCGTAGCCCCTCTGCTCGAAAACAAAGATGTCCTGAAGGGTGATCTTATCCCCTTCCATTCCCTGAACCTCGGTGATGTGGGTGATCTTGCGGGAGCCATCGGCGAACCTCGCCTGCTGGACGATCAGGTCAATGGCACTGGCAATCTGCTCCCGGATTGCTCTTAAGGGAAGATCCATCCCTGACATCAATACCATTGTCTCCAGCCGGGAGAGGATATCCCGGGGAGAGTTGGCATGTCCGGTAGTGAGCGAGCCATCGTGGCCGGTATTCATTGCCTGAAGCATATCCAGGGCCTCCCCTCCCCGGCATTCCCCGACCACGATCCGGTCAGGCCGCATCCTGAGCGCATTTCGCACCAGATCCCTGATTGTGATCGCTCCCTTGCCCTCAATATTTGGAGGGCGGGACTCTAAAGAGATTACATGTTCCTGGGGAAGCTGGAGCTCAGCCGCATCCTCAATGGTCACAATCCTCTCCCCTTCGGGAATAAAGGAGGAGACCACATTCAAGAGGGTGGTTTTGCCGGATCCGGTTCCTCCCGAGATAATAATATTCTTTCGGGCCCTAACCGTAATCTTTAAAAACTCAGCCATCTTCTCGGTAAGGGCTCCGAATCTAACCAGATCCTCGATAATAAAAGGCTTCTTGGAGAACTTGCGGATAGTGAGCGAAGAACCCTTCAGGGCCAGCGGGGGGATGATCGCATTTACCCGGGATCCATCCTTGAGCCGGGCATCAACCAGAGGGGAGCTCTCGTCAATCCTCCTTCCCAGCGGGGCCACTATCTTTTCGATTACATTGAGCACCGCCCGATCGCTGCTGAACCTCCGATCAGTAAGCTCGAGCTTCCCGTTCCTCTCGATATAGATTTGATCCCGGCGGTTTACCATTATTTCAGTGATCTCGGGATCGGCCAGCAGATCCTCCAGTGGCCCCAGGCCCAGGGCCTCATCCAGTATCTCCTTGGAAAACCTTTCTTTCTCCATCCAGCTCGGTATTCGGGAAGCCATCTCCGCCACGATCTCCCCGATTATCTGCCGGGTCTTGGCCTTAAGCTCTTCCTGGTCGGTCTTGCTGAAATCAATGCTTCTCAGATCCATCCGCTCCAGCAAGTTTCGGTGAGCCTCCTCCCGCAGCCGGGTGGCAATCCCCAGCTTCTCCTCGCTCAGCCCTACCTCCCTACCCTTAGCCTTTGCCTTTTTGGCTTCGGCTTTGGGCAGTTCCTCTAAGTCTTCCTTCAACCGAATCCTGAGGTGGTAGTCCCCGATAGCGATCACATCCCGAGGCCGCAGCACTACTTCCTCAGCTATTCTTTTGCCGTTGAGAAAGGTCCCGTTGGTGCTCCTTAGATCCCGGAGAAAGAACTGGTTATCCCGGCGGAAGATCTCAGAATTGCGGCGGGAGACCTTGGGCTGAGGAAGGACGATGTCGCAGGAGCTCTCTCTCCCGAGAATGACTTTCTCCCCTTCGAACTCAGTGAGCACCTTTTTCCCTTCCGGGTCAATTATGACTATCTGGTACACTTCCATCAAATCCCAATGACTAATCCGCTTCCGTCCAGCTTTGGTGAGCTACGATGGACAAGTCCGCCGTAGCTTCAGCGAAGGCGGACCAAATCCCAACAATCATTAGTCCAGAATATGAAACCTCTGCTTCTTTCCTGCTCTCCGGTATTTATCCTTCATCTCCAGTATTCTTCGCTGCTCCAGGCTTCCGGGTTTAACAATGGTAGGAGTGACGAAGATCAAAAATTCTGTCCTCTCCTGTTTAAACTCCCTCGATTTAAAAAGCTCACCAATTATCGGAAGCTGGCCTAAAAAGGGGATCTTCTCCACCAGTTTGCTGTTCTTACTCCTTATTAGCTCGGCCAGAACAATGGTTTCCCCCTGGGTGAGATTCACCATTGTCTCTGACTTTCGGGTTATAACCGCCGGCATCACAATTCCTCCCGACTCTACCCCCCGGGAAGGATCCAGCTCGGAGATCTCGGCCGCGATCTTCATATTAATATTATTGTAGGCATCAGCAACCGGCTCGAACCGCAGGATCACCCCATATTGCTTCCACTCGACGGTGACCTCTCCCAATTTGGTCGCAATTGGAACCGGGATTTCCCCACCCGCAATAAAACTGGCTTTCTCCCCGCTTTTGCACACCAGCACCGGGTTAGAAAGAACCCTTCCGCTTCCGTCAGTCATCATCATATTCAAAACCATCCCGTAATTGGCGAGGATACTGAAGGCTCCCGATATCTTCCCAATCTCCCCTCCGACCACTGGTATAGTAAAATTACCACTGGCGTTCACACTCAGGAGATCCTGCCAGTTCAGCCCAATATTTTTCCTGGCGCTCCGGGAAATCTCCATCATCTTGACATCTATCTGGATCATCTGCTTTATACTCAGGCTGCTCTTCTGGACAAAATCAGTAACCTGGGGAAACATCTTGGTAACTGTCTTCACTCTCTCATAATCCTGGTCAGTGAAGACCTCCCCATCCAAGATCACCAGGTCTCCCACTACCCTGATCTTAACCCCCTCAAGCTCTCCCAGGATCTCCTTAACATCCCGGGCAACCACAAAGGGATCCTCAGTCAGAACCCGGACCAGAAAGGATTCTTTTCTCCCATCCCTTTTCCATACGGTGATATTGGTTACCCCCTTAGCCAGTCCGGTAATCATTATCTGCCTTCGGGCGATTACCTTGACATCCGCAATGGTAGCATCTCCCACTGCTACCCGTACCACTCCCGGAAAATCTACGACCTCGCTTCTACCCAGAACCAGGCTGATAGTTTTCTCCTCCTTAACTGCTTGGGCTGATCCCAAAAGACCATACCCCAGCCCCCAGAGAAGGAAGGTTACTAAGATTATTATCCTTCTCCGTGATCTTTTCCCAAATAATCCAGTCATTATTCAGCCCCCTTCTTTCTTACCTATCCTGAACAGGTCGGAGTATCGAAAAGGATTCAAGGACTCCAATATAATGTCAAATGCCAAAGCTCAAAGTTCAAATGAAATCCAAAGTTCAAATGACAAAATATATGATTTAGAAGAAAGTTTTTTGACATTTAGTCATTTGTCATTCATTTGACATTTGGATTTTGAAATTTGAACTTTTCCCAGTTGACTCCTTTTATCCTTTGTAGTAGTTCTAATACGGAGAATGGACGAACCCTCTTTTTATCTCTCCCTACCCTTGATTATTCGGATGTCTCTCTCCTTCTGAATCTTACGAATCTTTTCCGGCTTGATGATATCGTCCATAGTGACCTTGGGCAGATTCTCTTCAGTCTTTAAATTTTGGGAATTTCTCAAAAGCAGGGTAATTCTCCCCTTTTCCTGGGCAAGAGTCAAAAGTTCAGCCTCCGAAGGGGTAACCGAGACGGTTACGGTGCTGTAACCGCCGGAATAGGCTCCCGGGGCCCTGCCTCTACCAAACTGCCTGCCCACTGCCAGGATAGTTACATTCTGCAAGATAGTTATGGTGGTGGTCTTCGCTCCGCCATAGGTTTCACCAGAAACAAAAGTTCCCAGGATATCCACACTGTCATTAGGCCTGATCAACCCGGAGACCGAGGTCATTTCATCCACTGCCAGGGAGATCGCCCGGTCGTTTTCTCGAATAATACTGGCAAAGCCGGCACCGGCCTGTTCAACCCCCAAATCAGACCAGAGTAAAGTCTGCCCCCTCTCTATCCCTGTTCTTACCCTCTGACCCAGAATAAGGTCAAGATCCTGGGGATAGAGGGCACTGCGGTGAACATATTTCCTGGGCATCAATTCTGTGCTTAGGTGCCGCTCCTCAAGTGAGGTATCGGGAGAGATACTCGAAGCCGCCACCAGAACCTCAACCATCTCCATTCCCTGGTAAACCGAGCGTTTGATGCTGCCTAAGTAAAGATAGATGAAAAAAATTGCCGCTACCCCCAGAGAAGCCCCAATTATTAACTGCAATCTCCGACTCATATCAACCTTCCTTTCTACTGCAGTTTTCTCAAAAATCCTTCAATCCACCACAGGCGGACTATACTGGATAGTTAATAAATCCCAATGACCAAATCACAAATCCCAATTATTTTGCACTTTTCATTTTGCATTTTGCACTTTGCATTTTTTTATGATAGGTAGCTCTCGCTCCAGGCCCAGAGGGAGCCCAAGACAATGGCCAACCCGTAAGGCACTGGTAAACTGCTTTCCGGGTCCAGGGGAACTCTCTCCAGCCCCGGGACAAGGCTGGTGTAGAAGCTGCGAAAGATATTCTTGAAACTCGACCACAAGGTGCCTTTCCAGATCATCAGGATAATCGCCATCAGCCCCCCGACAAGGATCGAGTAGAAAACTGCTCCGACAATAAAGGGGTAGCCCATCAGGGTCCCGATCGCCGCCATTAGCTTGACATCGCCTCCCCCCATTCCCCCGAAGACAAAGATTAAAAAGAAAGCCCCCCCACCAATCAGCAGCCCAATCAAGCTCAACTTCAGCCCACCCCAACCCCCGAACACGGAGTTACCGACGAGACCAAGGGCTATGGCCGGAATGGTAATAAAATTATATATTTTCTTATACGCTAAGTCAGTTACTGCCGTGGTCAAAAGGAGAGAGAAAAATATTATCTGGATGATCACCATCAGAGTTAATTTTTACCCCGTTAGAAATCCGCCTGAGCCCCGTTAGACCCTGGCCCCGATGTCCATCGGGGTGAATCTCTTATAGGGTGAGCTTCTAATGGGGTCTATTGCTTAATAATCTTGCGGTATGTGTGGGAAATCCCATTAATTACTTCCCAGGAATCGCTTCTGGTCCCTTTTTCAGCTAACCTGGTGAAATCCCGACACAGTGGGTTAATCAACCTCTTCATTATATGTGCCGGCGAAGGTTCATATTCACGCATACTGTGCTTGAGCAAAGTCTCAAAATGCACCAATGTATCTTTTACCATGTTTTTCATCTCGTAATCACCTCCAGTTTCCCACCTCTTGCCAGGGCGGTAAACTTAGTAGTTTCAACCTCGGCCGAGAGGCCGCAGAGCTCCAAAAAATGCCGGGCGAGCCTCTTTTTCCGCCTGCTATCTATTCCGGCCTTAAGCAGCATACAACCACCGCCGTTAGAGTAAAGGGTAGCCTCTCCCAGCTCAACGACCACCGGCTCTTCCTTGATAATATCTTGTTTTTCCAATAGCTTCTCCATTAAGTCATCCGGAGTGCAGCGTAGGCTCTTTGAATGAGAATCTTCTTCATACCGCAGCTCTATTTGAGCACTTTTTAGATCCCGGGCCAACAGCCCAATAAATTCAATAATCTTTTCTCCCGGAACCTCAAAACTTATATCCTCCCGGTCAATTTTAATATAAAGTTCAGGTTCTTTATTCACCATTGGCCCTATCCTTTCCCTAAAGTTCTAAGCTACCTATCTTTTAACTAAGGTATCGGCAAACTGATGATAAGCGTGAGCAACCCATAGTAATCCTGAAGCGCTGCCCGGAGGGCCTGGAAGGCAAGTCCCAGGGCGATGGCTACGAAGAGTGTCGCCAGAAGATACTCAGTCATCGCCTGCCCTGATCGGTCAAAAATTAATCTACCTTTCCTCACGGTAAGCCACGATCGCATTAACTCCTCCCCGGTCCCTATCCTCCTCCAGGCTGAGGAGGCATTCCTTTTTCGGCTTCTTAAAGAAAAACAGCCCCGAATCCCTCCTCTTTAAGCCCTCTTCAAAAGAAGGGTCAACCTCCCAGCCTTTCCTCCGGAAGGCAGTTCGGTAGTAAAGTTTATTCCCGATTAATGAGCCCGGATTTTCATAGATCAGGATCACCCCCAGGCTGCCATTCTCCTCAGTCTCGATGGTCATAATCCTCCGGGAGCTGGGATACCGGGGAACCTCCCGCAGATCCCTTCCCGGGGCATCACCGCTCTGATTGTAAAGGAAATTCTCCAGGGCAAAACTCCCATCGGTAAAAAGGTTAAAGTAGCTAATCTCCCCGCTCTGATCATCTTTGAAAGCCAGTAATGTATTGAGCGATTTAGCCAGGGAAGCGATGCTCCCCGCTCCCTTCTGAAGATCTCCATCCACCACCCCAAAGACCCCCAGATTATCACTACCTGCCCGAAAAGTCCTCTCCCTCCCCGGATAAAGCCTTGAGTAAAAGTTAAGCAGTCCGCTTATATTGCCTCCCTTTACGCTTCCCTGGGCAAGGTAGATATTCATATTATTTATGCGTAAGGAGCGGGGTTTATCCACCTTTCCCGAAGGAGGGACGGGAAGCGGCGATCCCCGAAAAAAGAGCTTGAAATAATTACCTAATCCTGCCCCAACCTCTCCTCCCCGAGGGCTGAAGCTGATTCCAAACCAACCAACCAGAAAAATAGCGAGCAAGCTCAGAGATATTCTTTTTAGAT
>JAUWWP010000059.1 GCA_030616835.1 Deltaproteobacteria bacterium
TAGATATTGGGATTTTGAATTTATTTAGGATTTAGGGTTTGGGATTTAGGATTTGTCACTGTATTGATTTATGAAATATTACCCGCAGATATTTAAGATGCTTTATCTAAAAGCAATAGGATTCACCTTGGGGGCAGCCCTATTCCTGGCTGCCGCTTTTCTGGAGCTTGAGCCTGCTGAAGCCGAGATGCCTAACTCCCCTGGGTCAATAGAGCCTTCTGAAGGAAAAGAAAAAGCTAAAAAGGCTCCCTCTTCCCTGGATATTACCTCGGAGATACTCGAGGTTGATAAAAAGAATCGCCTGGTAGTCTTTCGGGGTAAGGTAAGGGCGAAGCAGGAAGGGCTCCTGATCCTCTCTGATGAACTAAGAGCCTTTTACGATGAAAAGGGCGAACAAATAGAAAAGATCGTTGCCTCGGGAAATGTGAAGATCAATGGGGAAGATATTTCCGCCATTGCCGAGCGGGCTGAGTTCATCACTCCCGAGGGAAAGATCATTCTCTCCGGCAAACCAGAGATCTGGCAGGGCTCTGATAAATTGGAGGGAGAGGAGATTATTATCTTTTTAGGGAACAAAAGGATTATTGTGAAAAAAGCTCGGGCCACCGTTTCTCCCCAAAGGCTTTATCCAGCCAGAGAAAAAAAGTGACCGGTATTCGAAGGATCTGGAGGGAAGAGGCCGGGATGGAGGTAAGCAAACTTTCCGCTCAACAATTAAGTAAATCCTTCAAAGGGAGGAAGGTGGTCAATAAGCTGGACCTGGAGGTAAAGGCAGGAGAAGTGGTTGGTTTATTGGGTCCTAACGGGGCCGGAAAGACTACCACTTTTTATATGATGGTGGGACTGATAAGACCTGATCAGGGTAAGATCTTTCTCGATGGGCAGGAGATCACCAGCTATCCTATGTACCAGCGGGCCCGGATGGGATTGAATTATCTACCCCAGGAGTCTTCGGTCTTCAGAAAGTTAACCGTAGAGGAGAACCTCTTAGCAATTTTAGAAACCCTGGATCTTTCTGAACAAGAGAGGGAGGAGCGTTTGATTGAGCTTCTCCGGGAGCTGGGCGTCGCCCACCTGGCAAAAACTAAAGCCTACTGCCTTTCCGGGGGGGAACGACGCCGAGTGGAGATCAGCCGAGCTCTGGTAACCAGTCCTTATTTCATCCTTCTGGATGAGCCCTTTACCGGGATCGATCCGCTTGCGGTTGCTGATATTCAAGCCATTATCAAGCAGTTGACATCTCGGGGGATCGGGGTGCTGATCTCCGACCACAATGTCCGGGAGACCTTAGGGGTTTGTGATCGGGCCTATATTCTTAGCCAGGGTCAGATTGTCGAGGAAGGCAATCCGGAAAGGATTGCTCAAAGCCCGAGGGCCAGAAAGATTTATCTGGGCGAGACTTTTTCTCTGTAAGTAGGCCCCGTGAGAACTCACCCTGTTGGACAAATTGTCTAAGGGGGCAAGGGTCTTATGGGGCTCACCCGGGGCTTTCTAACGGGGTAAAGACGATGGAACTCAAGCAGACTTTAAAATTATCCCAGCAGTTAGTAATGACTCCCCAGCTGCAGCTGGCAATAAAGCTGCTTCAGCTCAACCGACTGGAGCTTTCAGATAGCCTGAATCAGGAGCTCCAGGAAAATCCAGTTCTGGAAGAAGCGCCCGAACTCTCCGAGCAGGAGGAAAAGCAGGAGGCCACTCCTTCCGAGTCCGAAGTTAGAGAAGACGACCCGAAGGAGTGGGATTATGAGCGCTATCTTGGAGACTCCCAAGAAAGTTCTCCAACCCTTCCCAGTTTCAGGGAAGTAAGGCCTTTCTATAAAAGCGATTTGACCAGGAAAACTTCCCTGGCTGACCATCTCCTGTGGCAGTTGCGCCTTAGCAATTTCTCCCGAGAAGAGCAGGAGGTTGGAGCCTTAATTATAAGCAACTTAGACGAGGATGGCTACCTTCGGGCCACCCTGGAAGAGATCGCTGAGGGTGCCCGGTGCGAACAGCCTTTAGTCCTCCAAGTTCTCAAGAGGATCCAGGAATTTGATCCAGTTGGGGTGGCTTCGCGGGATCTAAAAGAATGTTTATTCATTCAGACAAAATATCTGGGGGCGGCCGGTTCCTTGGTGAGGAAAATCATTGAAGGACATTTTAAAAACCTGGAGAACAAAAATTATCGGGAGATTTCCCGAGACCTAAGTGTTTCCCTGGAGGAGGTTTTTCGGGCCGCTAAGCTTATTTCCCAAATGGAGCCTAAGCCCGGGAGGGTCTTTGGCGGGGAGGAGCCGCGCTATATCACCCCCGATCTGGAGATTCTCAAAGTGGGCGAGGAGTATGTGGTGGTGATGAATAGTGATGGCTTACCCAAGCTAAGGATCAATTCTTTCTACCGGAGGCTTTTAAAAGATAAGAGTAAAACAGCTAAGCCGGAAAGGGAATACATTCAAAATAAGCTCCAATCGGCTATCTGGCTGATCAAGAGTATCAATCAGCGTGAAAATACTATCCGTAAGGTGGCCGAAAGTATCGTTAAATTTCAGAAAGATTTTTTGGATAAGGGGGTGAGTTATCTCCGACCTTTGGTTCTCCGGGATGTTGCCGCAGATATCGGGATGCACGAATCCACAGTGAGTCGGGTTACCAGAAATAAATATGCTCATACCCCTCAGGGAATATACGAATTAAGGTTCTTCTTTACCAGTGGGTTAAATCTTTTCGACGGAAACTTAATTGCCTCCGAGAGTGTCAAGACAAAGCTAATGAGGGTAATAGCCGAGGAGGACCCTCGCAAGCCTTATAGCGATCAGCAGCTTGCAAGAATTTTGAAGGATTCGAATATAAATATTGCCCGCAGAACAGTCACTAAATATCGAGAGATGCTGAGGATACTGCCTTCGTCTAAAAGAAAAAGGATTCTTTAATTACCCAATCATCTTGGGAACCCTTGCGCGATGAGAATTTCGGTAACTTCCCGTCACCTGAAACCAACTAGAGAGCTAAAAGATTATGCTAAAGAAAGGTTGAAGAAAGTAAAGAAATATCTTTCGGAGCCTATTGAAGCAAATGTTATCCTTACCGAGGAGAAATTCCGGCACATTGCCGAGGTAACCATTACTCACTCGGGGATAACTATTCGGGGTGAGGAAGTGGCCACGGACATGCGATCAGCTATCGATAAAGCAATGGAAAAGATCGAAAAGCAGTTGCGCCGACAAAAGGATAAGCTGTACGGCCAAAAGAGGGTAAAAGAAAAATGGAGATCATAGAAATTTTAGCTGAAGATATGATTATTGCCGAGCTAAAGGCTACTGATAAAGAGGGAGTCCTGCAGGAGTTAGCTGCTGCCCTGGCAAGCAAACACCAAGAAATCGAGAAAGATTTATTGGTACGCGTTCTTCTGGAAAGAGAGAAGCTGGGTAGTACCGGAATTGGGGATGGGATTGCTATCCCCCATGGGAAGTTAGCGAATATTGTCTCCCTGCTCGCTGCCTTTGGAAGAAGTCTTAAGGGGATTGATTTCGAAGCGGCAGACGACAAGCCAACTAAACTCTTTTTCTTGCTGGTTGCCCCGGAAAATTCGGTCGGAAGCCATGTAGAGGCCTTGGTAAAAATCTCCCATCTCTTGAAAGATGTCTCTTTCAGAAAAAGACTTCTCCGGGCCAAGAGCAAAGCCGAGCTCTATCAGATTATCCGAGAATCTGAAGGATTAGTAGAAGAGGATGAAAAATCCTGACCAATATGAGAACAAAGAAGATTGGGTGGGCAAGAAGGGCCTTCCTCTGCCTAAGTGGGGGAAAAAATCCTCAAGAAAGAAGAATTTTAGGGTAACAATAGTTAGCGGGCTTTCCGGGTCAGGAAAGAGTACCGCCATTAAGGCTCTGGAGGACCTGGGTTTCTTTTGTGTTGATAATCTTCCGGTATTGCTCCTACCCAAATTTTTAGAGCTTTGCCAGCATTCCTCGACCGAGATCTCTAAGGTGGCTTTAGTAGTGGATATTCGGGAGAAGGATTTCTTAAAGGCTTATCCCAAGGTTTTCAAAAGCCTAAAAAAAGAAGGCTATCAACTGACAACTCTTTTTCTGGAGAGCAGCGATAACGCTTTAGTCCAGAGATTCAGCGAGACTCGCCGCCGTCATCCCCTGGCTGAGGAGGATTCAATACTGGAAGGAATCGCCAAAGAAAGAGAAAAATTAGCTGATTTGAAGCAGTTAGCCGATAAGGTCATCGATACCTCCAGTTACAATGTTCATCAGTTGAAAAAGGAGATAGATAGTTATTTCCAGATAAGTTCCGAAGGAAAGGAAATGGTAGTCACTCTGGTTTCCTTTGGATATCGGCATGGAATTCCGGTTGAGGCCGACCTGGTAATGGACGTGCGGTTTTTACCCAACCCTTATTTCATTGAAGAACTTAAACCCCTATCGGGAAGTGATCCAAAAGTGACCAAGTTTGTCCTTCAACAGAAAGAAGCTACGGATTTTTTGGAGAGGTTTTCTAAGCTAATTAATTTCTTAATTCCCCGCTATCAACGTGAGGGAAAGGCTTATCTGACCATTGCGATTGGGTGCACCGGCGGCCGACATCGTTCGGTGACCATAGCAAATCAGCTCAAAATACTTTTATCAAAGAATAATTACTCGCTGAATGTCAGACATCGTGACTGGAATAGGTATTAGAAAATGGTAGGCATTATTATAGTTACCCATGGTCAACTGGCAAGGGAGTTAATCCTTATCACCGAATTCATTATTGGGAAGGTAGTGGGGATCGAGGCCGTAACTACTGACCCCAAGATGAGTGCCGATGAGATCAAGGAGGAGATCTCTCGGGCAATAAAAAAGGTGGATAAGGGAAAGGGTGTACTGATCCTGACCGATATGTTCGGGGGAACACCTTCCAATATCAGCCTTCCATTTTTAGAGGAGAAAAAGGTGGAGATTCTGACCGGAGTCAATCTTCCGATACTCCTGAAGCTCTCTACTTATCAAGGTAGCAAGAGCCTTTCTGAGCTGGCAGAGTTTATCAAGTCCTACGGGCAAAAGAATATCTCCTTGGCCAGTGAGATCCTTAAGGGTAAAAAAAAGAAAAAGGCTAATCGGCAAGTTGGGAAGGACTGAGCTAAAGGTAAAGAGCTTTACTGTTACCAATAAGCTGGGGTTTCATCTCCGGGTAGCTTCTCTCATTGTCCAAACCGCCAACCAGTTTAACTCGGAGGTTCACCTTGTCAAAGATGGATCTACCGTCAGTGGAAAAAGCATTACCGAGCTCCTAAGCCTCGGTGCGGTCAAAGGCTCCCGGATAACCGTAACCACCAAGGGCCCCGATGCATCCTCGGCTATGGAGGCTCTGGAAAGACTAATGGTCAACAAGTTCGGGGAAGAATAAATGCGGCCGAAGCAGCAAGAGAAGCCATCGGTCCTCAAGGGGATCGGGGTTTGTTCGGGAGTAATTGAAGGTAAGGCCTATCTGGTTGAACGCCAGAAGATAAGTGCCCCCAATCACTATATTAAAAAGGCCCAAGTTCCCCAAGAGCTCGAGCGTCTTGAAAGAGCAATCGAACTTGCTCGTGAGCAGCTAAAATCGGTACGCAAAAAAGTTGATCCCCAAGAGGGCCGGGATATCATTTATATCCTGAATGCTCAGCTAATGATCCTGAAGGATGAAATGCTAATTCGTAGTATCACCGAAAGGATCGAGAAGGAAAGGCTCAATGCTGAATGGGCATTGGAAAGGGAGCTAAAAAAGATTGAAGGGCTCTTCGATACCCTTGAAGATAAGTATCTCCAGGAAAAGAAAAATGATATTGATTATGTGGTTGAGAGGGTATTGCGTAATCTGATGGGTAAGCAGCAAGAGTCAATCTCTCAGATTCAGGATGAGGTAATTCTGGTGGCTCATGATTTTTCCCCTGCTGATACTGCCCAGATGCCAAAAGGCAGGATCCTGGGCTTTGCTACTGATACGGGAAGTAAGATCTCTCATACGGCAATAATGGCAAGAGCCCTGGCGATCCCGGCAGTAGTGGGATTAGAAAATATTACTGAATATGTAAATACCGGAGACTTTATTGTTGTTGATGGGTTGGCGGGAGAGGTAATCATAAATCCTACCTCCGGGATACGGAGTAAATACAAGGAAAAGGAGCGCAGTTACCGCTTCTCGGCAGAAGAGTTACTAAAGTCCAAGGACCTATCTGCCGAAACCATGGATGGTTTTCGCGTAAAGTTAAAGGCTAATATTGGGCTAATTGAGGAGATTCCCTCGATCCTGGATCACGGAGCCGAGGGAATCGGCCTGTATCGGACGGAGTTTCTCTATCTCAACCGAAAGGTACTCCCCTCGGAAGAGGAACACTTTCATAACTATCGAGAGGTGGTAGAGAAGATTGCCCCCCACTCAACCACTATTCGCACCCTGGACTTAGGAGGAGATAAATATGCATCTGAGATAGAACTGGCTGAAGAACTGAATTCCTCCTCGGGGCTACGTGCCATTCGCCTCTGCCTGAAGGAGGTGGAACTATTCAAGACTCAGCTCCGGGGGATGTTACGGGCCAGCGCTTACGGAAGGCTCAAGATTATGCTACCAATGATCTCCGAAATCAAAGAACTGCGCCAAGCAAAGGAGATCCTGGAAGAGGTGAAAGAGAGCTTGCGAACCGAGGGAATTCCCTTTGACGAAAAGATTCAACTAGGGATAATGATTGAGACACCCTCAGCCAGCCTCACTGCCGACATCCTGGCCCGAGAGGTTGATTTTTTCTCGATTGGCACCAACGACCTTATCCAGTATTCAATGGCAATCGATCGAGTCAATGAGCATGTGGCCTATCTCTACGAACCCTTTCATCCAGCTATCTTGCGTTTGATCAAAAGGGTGGTAAACGCGGCAAAAGGGTCAAAAATCAAGGTTGGCCTCTGCGGAGAGATGGCCGGGGAAGAGATTTATCTCCCTATCCTGCTGGGCCTGGGATTGGAAGAGTTGAGCATGAATTACATTTCCATCCCCCGGGTCAAGAAGATTATTCGTAGCATTACTTATAGGGAAGCCAGGAATCTGATGGAGAAGGCTTCGACAATGAAGGCCGCTTCCGAGGTTGAGAATTTAATCTGGAAAGATATTAAGCTACAATTCCCCGAAGTTCTTTCATAACTTGAGAGAGGAGATAATCTATGGATATGGACAGCTTCCTGTTTACCTCTGAATCCGTAACCGAAGGACATCCGGACAAGATCGCCGATCAAATATCCGATGCCATCCTGGATGCAATTATTGCTCAGGATTCTCACCATTGTCGGGTGGCCTGTGAGAGCTTAGTTGCCACTGGGCTGGCCTTGGTTGCCGGGGAGATCACCACTAAGGGAAATGTTAGCTATCCAGAAATAGTGCGCAGCACCATTAAAGAGATTGGCTATGATAATTCGGCTATGGGGCTTGACTGGCAGACCTGTGCAGTAATAACCTCTATCAATAAACAGTCTCCGGATATCGCTCGGGGGGTTAATGGTAAAGAAGACAAGGAACAGGGAGCCGGGGATCAGGGGCTGATGTTCGGATATGCCTGTGATGAGACCCCGGAGCTAATGCCCATGCCCATTAGCTATGCCCATAAGCTGACGAAAAGACTGGCAGAGGCGAGGAAGAACGGTGAGCTGGACTTTTTGCGTCCTGATGGAAAGTCTCAGGTAACCATTCAGTACCGGGAAGGAAGGCCGGTAAGGGTAGAAGCGGTAGTGATTGCTGCCCAGCATCATCCGGAGATTAAGAATAAAACCCTGGAGGAGGCCATTAAGGAGAAGGTCATCAAGAGAGTTATCCCTGAGCATTTTCTGGATGAAAAAACCAAGTTTTTTATTAATCCAACTGGACGGTTTGTAGTGGGGGGGCCGCAGGCAGACTGCGGACTAACTGGAAGGAAGATAATCGTGGATACCTACGGAGGGCAAGGAAGGCACGGTGGGGGATGCTTCTCCGGAAAGGATCCCTCCAAGGTGGATCGCAGTGCCTCCTATATGGCCCGGCACATCGCCAAAAACATCGTGGCGGCCAAGCTAGCGGCCAGATGCGAGATTCAGCTTGCCTATGCCATCGGAGTAGCCGAGCCGGTCTCAATAAGGGTGAATACCTTCGATACCAGCAAGATCCCCTCGGAGAAGATTGTGCAGATTATTAAGGAAAATTTCTCATTCAAGCCGGCGGGGATCATAAAATACCTGGATCTTCTACGCCCCATTTACAAGAAGACCGCGGTCTACGGCCACTTTGGCCGAGAGGAGCCGGAGTTTACCTGGGAGAAAACCGACCGGGTTGAGGATCTCCGCAAGGCTGCCGGTACCTAAAAATTATGTAGAGCGACAAAAATAATTGCGCATAGGGTAGAGTTGCAAATACAGACAGATATGTATAAATACTAAGTACTAAGCACCAAATCCTAAACAATTTCAAATGATCAAAATTCAAAATACAAAACCATGTCCTGAGCCCTGCCTTTGGCGGGGTCGAAGGAACTGTTTTGAACATTAGATATTGGGATTTTGAATTTATTTAGGATTTAGGGTTTGGGATTTATGATTTGTCACTGTATTGATGTATGAGATATTATCCATAGATATTTAAGACGCTTTATAAAAAAAGGGAGGTAGCTATTGGATTACCATATCAAAGACATCAATCTTGCCTCCGAGGGGAGATTAAGGATCGAGTGGGCAAATCAAAGTATGCCGGTGCTTAACCTGATCCGCAAAAGGTTTGCCCGGCAAAGGCCCTTGAAAGGGATTCGGGTGGCTGCCTGTCTTCATGTCACTACGGAAACTGCCTCCCTGATGAGCACCTTGAAATCAGGAGGAGCGACCGTTACCCTCTGTGCCTCTAACCCTTTAAGCACCCAGGATGAGGCAGCAGCCTCCCTGGTAAAAGACCTCAAGATTCCGGTCTTTGCCATCAAGGGAGAAGACAATAAAACTTACTACCAGCATATTAACTCTGCCCTAAGCATCAAGCCCCAGATCACGATGGATGATGGAGCAGATCTGGTCTCCACTCTCCACTCAAAGCGTAGAGGACTTATTGCCGGGATTATCGGTGGAACCGAGGAAACCACTACCGGACTCATTCGCCTGAGACAGATGGCAGAAAAAGGGGTCCTCCGGTACCCCATCATCGCGGTAAATGATGCTGATACCAAGCATCTGTTTGACAATCGTTACGGAACTGGGCAGTCCACCGTTGACGGAATAATTCGGGCAACCAACCGCCTCCTAGCCGGAGCAACCTTTGTCGTCAGTGGCTATGGCTGGTGTGGGCGGGGAGTAGCAATGAGGGCCCGGGGGATGGGGGCAAATATAGTGGTTACTGAGGTAAATCCGCTCCGAGCCCTGGAGGCAGTAATGGATGGCTACCGGGTGATGCCGATCGCCGAGGCTGCCCGGGTGGGGGATATCTTCTGTACCCTGAGCGGAGATATTAATATTATTCGTAAGGAGCATTTCCTTCGGATGAAGGATGGGGCAATCGTGGCCAACTCCGGCCACTTCAATGTCGAGCTGGATCTGGAGGGACTCAAGCAGATAACCAGGAAAAGGAGGAAGATCCGGAAGTTTGTGGAAGAATATACCCTGAAAAATGGCAGGAGGATCAATGTCCTGGGGGAGGGAAGGCTGGTGAACCTGGCTGCGGCCGAGGGACATCCCTCCAGTGTGATGGATATGAGCTTCGCCAATCAGGCCCTGGCGGCTGAATATTTAACTAAGGAAGGTAAAAAGCTGCGCAGTCAAGTCTATCCGGTACCTCCTCGGATTGACAAAGATATTGCCCGGGCGAAGCTGAAAGCGATGGGAATCCGGATCGATACCCTGACCCGAGAGCAGAAGAATTATCTCGCCTCCTGGGAAATGGGGACTTAGGTTAACCAGTTATAGGTTTTCGGAACTTCTTGAAATAATAGGAAAATTCTGAAACCCTTATTTTTATTAGTGGATAGGCGGGGCTTTCCAGCCCCGCTAAGGCAATTTATATATATGTAGGTCGGGCATCTTGCCCGACATAATGGCGGGCTGGAAGCCCGCCCTACCTCGTATTTAATCTGAAGTAATATCTAATTATTGCCATCGAACTTCGTGCATCTTAGTAAAAGGCTTTGGATGGGAGAAGAACTATTTTGAAGATTCCTAACCCATATCCCCGGCAGTTTGTGATAATTTGTTTATATGACCCTTACTCTGTTGAATTAGTATCTTTAGACGATATTCGTAAAAAGGGGATTTTCAA
>JAUWWP010000074.1 GCA_030616835.1 Deltaproteobacteria bacterium
CCCAAAGCCTTGAGCGAGCCGGGCTGCCGTATAGTGATCGTTTCCCTTCCGATCCTCAAGGATTCCGATCCCGAAAATCCCGGCACCCTGAAGGCCACTGTCCCCTGAGTATTGGTCCTCTCCGGCCCGGTCAGAGAGGATTCCTACCCCTACGAGGCCGCACCCCTGAGAGTAATTTTTCGCCAGATATTGATCATCTCCCGAGATGTCCACCAGTATTCCGATGCCAAACAGCCCGGCCCCCTGACAGTAATTACTGCTGCTGCGATAAAGGTCATTGCCATTTAAGTCCAGAATAATGGAGATAGAAGTTTCCTCCTCTTGGTCCTCGAAGTACTGGTCATTGCCTCCAAGATCGATAATTAATGCTGGCCGTCCCTGGTAAAGGTTATCCCCCACTCCCCCGACAATTACCTTGCCCCAAGGGGTCTCTTCTTCAAATATTACTCCTTCCCTCGCAAAAGCCGTATTCATCAATCCGGGCAGAACCGAGTCCACCCCGGCGGCAACTGTTGCTCCGGAGGCAAAAAGTTTATCCCAATTCACCTTCTCGGCTAAATTTAGGATCTTTTCGTACATCTCTTCCTCTAATTCATCTTCATTATCGATAATCAGCCGGGGAATATTTTCTTTTAAGAATTCAATCTCCTCTCCGGAGAGCGTGGCTAATGATTCCTTTAGCAGAAGGTTAGCTTCTTTCAGAGTTGAGAGTAAGACCTCCAGGGTTGTGCTCAGCACTGCCGGTAATTCCCTCCATTCCTGGGGAGAAGACCCCTGGGAAAGTCTCATTTCCTTGACCTCCAATCCCAGCTCCCGGACAGCAATCAAAAGAAGCCTCTGAAGCGAACCATTGGTTGCGGTGGCCAGGATACCAACTCCCGGGTCTGACTCCTCGATCAAGGATAGTTCATTTAACAGATCCTCTCCCTTGGGGATACCATTTAAAGGCTCCTGGAGGAGATTATCCACTATTTTCAAGCGGAATCGATCCTTGTCCACATAATCTTTCTTAAACGAGAGGTCCTTGCGAGACATCTTCAGGGCCCTGAGGGCGCTGTCCAGGAGCTCTTCCCGGTCCTTGATCCCCTCTATGAAGATTCCCTTCTTGATCAAAGGGAAAGGGGCACAGGCGAAGGTCACCCCGGCAATAAGTAGAAAAATGACTCTCGGAATTTTAGCCAACACCCTTATTCCTTTCTTAAGAAGTGGGTAGTGAACCTATTCCTTCGACAAGCTCAGGACAAGTATTAGTTATCCATGTCTACCGTTTGTTAGTCGTTATTCGGTTGCGCTGCTCGCCCCGTAAAAAATTCTCGATATATATCGAAGGTAATCACATTTAGCAACTTATTTCTACGGGGCTCGTTTCGTCTTTTCCTTCGACAGGCTCAGGACAGGCGTCACTCGGTTGCGTTTTCACTTAACCACTGTACGAATACCGATACTAGCTGCGCAACCATAACCGAATGACCCAACCTATATCTAACAGAAACCACTAAAAGGTTACCACCAAGAAGTGATAAAGGCTTTAAAAGAGGCAAGCACTGGTGGAGGAAACGAGGTTTATGCCAGAAGCCGATCGATTACCTCGCACACCCTCTGGGTCAATTGCTCGGGAGTGGATCTTGAACCTTTATTCAGGTAAGCTGATGGCTTGCAAAACTCGAGTATCTTCCTGAATTTCTCATCACACTTCACCACGGTAAAAAAGAGAATGGGAACCTTCTTAGCTCTCTGAAGCCTTCCCTCCAGGGCTCGCAGTATCCTGGCGGCATTGATCCCATTTACCCCGGGCATATTCACATCAAGGATTGCCAGACTAACTGGATATCCTTCTCTCAATTCCTCGGAAATACTGGTAATAAATTCCTTTCCATCTCGGCAGGGAAACACTCTTTTGGCCATTCGGGTCTTCACTAACATATCGTGGAGTATCTTGCGCAGCAGGTCAGAATCCTCGGCGATGAATACTGCATCCAAGGATTTAGCCCGGGGCGGCTCTGCGAATTTATCAAGAATCAGGCCGCAGAGGGAGCAATGGGATTGCTCATCCCCACTGCTGAGCGTCACATAGACCTCTACTTCTTCCCCACAGCTAGGGCAGAAAGCCCGGAGTGCCTTCCCATCTGACATTGAACCTATTCCGCTTACTCGAAGAACTCCTTTACCTTTTCAAAGAAGCTCTTGGCCCGAGGATTAACTATCTCTCCGCTGATTCTGGCGAATTCTTCCAGAAGGGCTCTTTGTTTTGCATTCAATTTAGTAGGGGTTTCCACCGCCACTATTATATGTTGATCCCCGCGCCCGAGGCCATTAAGGCTGGGAATACCTTCCCCTTTAAAGACGAATTCCTTACCGGATTGAGTACCCGGGGGAATCCTCAGCCTCCGCAGTCCATTTAGGGTGGGAACCTCAATATCTGCCCCCAGAGCAGCCTGAACAAAGGTTATCGGAACCTCACAGATAAGCTCAGTGCCTTCCCTTTGGAAGATAGAATGATCTCGGAACGAAACCACCACATAAAGATCACCCGGAGGCCCTCCATTAATACCTGGTTCCCCTTCCCCTTGAAGCCGCAAGCGACTTCCATTATCCACTCCTGGGGGAACCTTTACTGATAAGCGGTGTCGTGCCCTAACCTGTCCCTCACCTCGACATTCAGGGCAGGGCTCTCTGACAATCCTCCCCTCCCCCCGGCAATGGCTGCAGGTACGGGAGATGCTGAAGAAGCCCTGCTGATAGCTTATCTGTCCCCTCCCCCCACAAGTGGGACAGATAACCGGACCACTCCCTGGCCGGGCACCGCTACCTTGGCAGTTGTCACATTCCTTCGGCCGGGGAACTTCAATATTGGTCTCCACCCCAAAGGCTGCCTCTTCAAAGGATATCTCCAGATTATACCGGAGATCCGCTCCTGGTTCCCCATATCTTCTTCTTGCCGATCTTCGCCCAAAGAAATCGCTAAAGATATCTCCAAAGAGATCGTCGAAGCCTCTTCCAAAGCTGAAATCAATGTCAGAGAAGCCCCCAAAGCCTCTACCCCCGATTGAATGTCCAAACTGATCGTAAAGGCCTCTCTTCTCGGGATTGCTTAAGACCTCATAGGCCTCGGAGGCCTCTTTAAACCTCTCCTCTGCTTCCTTATTACCAGGGTTGCGATCCGGATGACACTGAATAGCTAAACGCCGATATGCCTTCTTAAGTTCCTGCTCACTGGCGTTCCGGGAAACCCCTAAGATCTCGTAATAATCTCGCTTGTTCATGGCATAGAATATTATTTACTAAATTTATCCCAAAAAATGCGCTAATGTAGGGGTTCAATTACCGTAATATTAAATATCAAAATGCAAAAATCAAAATGACATATCAAAGTGTAAAATGCCTTAATATTTTTGAATTTTGATTTGTAATTTTAATATTTAATTTTTGATTTTTACATTATTAATTCGGATATTCTCGCATTATCTGGGTTTATTTCTTCGGATTTGCCGTATTTTCGGAGCAAAGTAACGAAGGAGGGTCGAGCCCCGTCCTGGTTAAACTCTTATTCGGAACTACCTTCCTTGCCGAAGGACTCTCCGGAGCTCTTGGAGTATATTAGCTCTGCAATCTTGTAGGAGGCAAGACTAAGTTGCTCAGCAGCTAATTTTATCTCTTCTAAATTGGAACCCTTAACGGCTTTACGGGTCTTATCCAGGGCCTGCTCGATTTGTTCTCGATCATCAGAAGAAAGCATCTGGCCATATTCCCTCAGGGACCTCTCTGCACTATAAAGCAGGCCATCGGCATTATTACGCACCTCCACCAATTCCTTCTTCCTCTTGTCCTCCTCGGTATACTGCTCGGCATCCCGAATCATCCCCTGAATATCCTTTTCGGTAAGTCCACTGCTGGCGGTGATCTTTATTGACTGTTCCTTGCCGGTCCCCATATCCTTGGCAGCGACATGAACAATCCCATTGGCATCGATATCGAAGACCACCTCAATCTGGGGAACCCCCCGGGGGGCTGGAGGTATACCCACTAACTGAAATCTCCCCAGGGTTCTGTTATCCGCGGCCAGCTCTCTTTCCCCCTGAAGGACATGGACATTGACAAACTCCTGGTTATCCTCCACCGTAGAAAAAACCTTATTCGCCCGGGTAGGGACGGTGGTGTTCTTCTCGATAAGCTTGGTGAAAACTCCTCCCTGAGTCTCAAGCCCCAGGGATAAAGGAGTTACGTCCAGAAGGATTACATCCTCATAGGTGCCCTTAAAAATCCCACCCTGGATGACTGCTCCGATGGCTACTACCTCATCAGGATTAACTCCCTTACTTGGTTCCCTTCCAAAGATTTCCTTCACCTTCTCCTGAACCTTAGGCATCCGGGTCATCCCCCCTACCAGAATTACCTGATCGATATCCTTGGCAGCAAGCTCTGCATCTTTCAGAACTATCTGGCAGGGTTGCTCAAGCCGTTCAATAAGATCCGCTACCAGACCCTCGAGCCCTGCCCGGGAGAGCCTCAGGTTTAAATGCTTCGGCCCCGACTCATCAGCAGTGATAAAGGGGAGATTAATCTCAGTCTCTTTTGTTGAGGAAAGCTCTTGCCGGCATTTTTCCGCTGCTTCCTTGAGTCTTTGTAAGGCCATCCTGTCCTTCTTAAGATCAATCCCCTCTGTCTTTTCGAACTCATCAGCCAGAAAGTTGACAACCTTCTGGTCGAAGTCCTCACCCCCCAAGAAGGTATCCCCATTGGTTGACTTAACCTCGAAGACCCCATCACCTAATTCCAGGACGGAGATATCAAAGGTACCACCTCCCAGGTCAAATACCGCAATCTTTTCGCTCTTACCCTTCTCTAACCCATAGGCCAGGGAGGCGGCAGTAGGCTCATTGATTATCCGGAGCACATTAAGACCAGCAATCCGGCCAGCATCCTTGGTAGCTTGTCGCTGACGATCATCGAAATAAGCAGGGACGGTAATCACTGCATCCTTAACTTCCTCCCCGATATAGTCCTCGGCTGTCTCCTTCATCCGCTTAAGAATCATCGCTGAAAGTTCCGAAGGAGAGAATTTTTTCTCCTCTATCTCCACCCAGGCATCGCCATTTTCAGCCGGTACGATCTTAAAGGAGCACATTTCAATGCTTCTCTTAGCCTCGGCCGAATCGAAACATCTGCCGATGAGGCGCTTGATGGCAAATACCGTCCTTAGCGGATTGGTAACCGACTGGCGCTTGGCGATCTGTCCTATCAATCTCTCTTCATTTTCGGTGAATGCCACCATTGAGGGGGTAGTGCGGCTACCCTCCGAGTTGGGGATCACCACTGGGTCTCCGCCTTCAATTACTGCTACGCATGAATTGGTAGTTCCAAAGTCGATCCCAATGATCTTTCCCATCTTGCAACCCCTATTCCTTTTCCTGATCTTCCTCTTCTACTTCTTTTCCGGTTGCAACTTCCGTCCCCTCCGGCTGCCGGGAGACGACTACCAGTGAAGGTCGTAAGAGTCGATCCTTTAACAGGTATCCCTTTTGCACTTCTTCAATAACAGTATTAGGGGCATGATCCCCGCTCTCTATCTGGCTCATTGCTTCCTGAAGGCCGGGGTCGAATTTCTCCCCTAATGAGGAGATACTTTTCACTCCGAACTTTTCCAGACAATGAATAAATTGCTTCCAGGTCAGTTCAATTCCCTCTATTAAAGCCAAACAATCTTGAGATTTCTTGGTGTTTTCAATTGCCCTCTCCAGATTATCAAGGATGGGTAGAAGCTCCTTGATAAGCTCCTCATGGCGGTAATTGAACAGCTCAGCTTTCTCTCTTAGTGCGCGCTTCTTATAGTTTTCCAGGTCAGCCTGGGCTCTCAGCATTCTTTCATAGTTCTCCTCTGCCTCCTTTTCCTTCTCCGCCAGCTTAGCTTTTAACTGCTCGAGCTCACTGAGCTCAGCTTTTTCCTCGGCTTCAGCCCCCTCCACCTGGCTGGTTTGCTCTTCCCCAGCTACCCGAATGATACCCTCCTGCTGGTCAGTCTCTTTTTCTTTTCCTACCCTCTTTCTCTTCCCTTTAGCCTTTGGATTCACACCTTTCTCCCTTATAAAACCTGGCTGATCGACTTAGCCGTGTAACTTACCAAAGGGATAACCCTTGAATAATCCATCCGGGTCGGCCCGATGATTCCTAAGGTTCCTAAGCCATAGCTTTCACTTCCATAAGAGGAAGCCACCAAGCTGCAGCCCTGAATCTCTTCGAACTCACTCTCGGATCCAATAAAGACCTGAATTCCTTCCCGGGCCATGGTTTTATCCAGCAACTTAATAAGTAGGCTCTTCTCCTCAAAGGCTTTCAAGACAGCCTTCATTTTCTCCCAGTCAGCAAACTCAGGCTGCTCCAGAATATTGGTCCTTCCTTCGATATAGATCTCACTTTCTTTCTCCGAATCGAGAACCTGCTTGCTCAGACGTAAGGCTTTGGAGAGAAGTCGATCATAGAGGACCTTCTCCTTCTTCATTTCTTGAACGATCTTCTCCTTCAATTCTCTCAGGGTCAGGTCAGTCAGCAGTTCATTGATATATTTAGTTATTTTGTCCAATTCCTCCTGAGTCACCCTCTCCTGAAACTCAATAACCTTGTTCTGGACAATCCCTGACTTGGAGACAAAAATCACCAGGATCAGATATTCCTTAAGCTTAATGAAATGAATTCGCTTGAAGACGGTGGTAGTAAATTTAGGAGCCAGTACCAGCCCGGTATATTGGGAAAGGAGTGAGAGGATGCGGGAAGTATCCTTCATAACCTCGTTGATGTCCAATTGTTCCTGCTGGTACTGAGTCTCGATCCTCTCCTTCTCCGCGTAGCTTAAGCCCCGAACCTCCAGAAGGCTATCCACATAAAAACGGAAACCTTTGTCAGTGGGAATCCTTCCTGCCGAGGTATAGGGCTGGGTGAGATAGCCCATATCCTCCAAATCTGCCATGGCACTGCGAATGGTAGCAGGAGATAGATTAAGACCATACTTCTTGGCTATTCTCTTGGAGCCAACCGGTTCCGCAGCTACCGTGTACTGTTCAACTATTATCTGAAGAATTCTTTTATTTCTCTCGGTAAGCATCTAATTGAAATATAATACCAAACCAATTAGATGTCAAGAAAATGCGAGGAATGCTTATTGCCTCAAGGTAAACCCCGTTAGACAAATTGTCTGACGGGGTAAAGATCTTACGGGGCTCACACGGGGCTTTAGTCTGTCTGAGACGGATGTCTAACGGGGTAAAGTTAAGCGGGAAAACATTGTGGAGATTTTCTTTAAATATTCGGGGATGATCATAAAACCTGCTCTCTCCAACTTTTGCTCAAGGCTAATCATTTTGGATAAGTAAAATTGTTGGGTGGGGAAATAAATGGAAATAAAGTAAGCAGCAGTTAAAGCCAACAGAAGCATCGCCAATAGGAAGACCCTTAGCCTCCTGCCTCTGCTAATTGGAACCTTGGGAAGCTTTATCCTCCAGCGGTTCCAGGCATATCTTATCCGCTTGTGCAGAGATTCCCTTTTCCCCGGATGCTGTGCAATCGCAATAGCATCGCTTATGCTCAGCAACCAACAGAATATTATTAGAGGTATTGAAAGGGTAGCACCGAGGAGAAATTTTTCGAAAAAGATCCTTTCCGGGCCCTCGGTCAGGCGCTGCCAAAAAAAGGGTGTTAGCCAGAGGAGCCCTACCAACCAGCAGCGGAAAAAATGAAAGAACAGGAAGAAGGCAGCCTTCTTCGGCTGCCCGTTGGCGAGCTGTCCCCAGCCCGGAATAAGGGCGGAAGCGGTAGCTGCCAAGAAAGCATTTTCTATCCCGGTAAATTCCTCACTCTGTTTTCGATTAGCCACGCAATAGGCTTCAAGTATATGATAGATCCAGACTAATATCGCCAGTAGGGAAAGGCCGGCAAGAGATAAAAAGACTGCGAGGTTAGCCCCGGGTAGCCGGTCCCAGAGGTTCAGGGTAAAATAGAAGATCGAAGCCCCCAGTACCATCAAAAGGAAAAGGAGAATGCCTTTCTGGTATTGCTTATTATAGATCTGTCCCAGGCCCCAGAAGAAAAGGGAGAGGGTAGCTGCCCATAATGACCCTCTTGGGGAGGGACGAAAGGAAGGAAGGAGAACCGTTTCGGCTGCTATCTTCTTAGTCTTCCTCTCCTCGGAAATACTCCAAACCTTCTCGTTCTTCATACTCAGTGTCCATTAGGATTAAAGAAAAAGACATCGTCTGCTCGAGCTATCAAAAACAAGGCCTTTTAATTGCTCTACCGTGCTTATCAGCACGTAACCATAATTTATATCAAAACTAATAGATACTGTCAACAAATCGGCCACCTGCGAAAGTATCTCAAATTTCGGCATAATTAAGCAGGATAGCCGGGATGCACCTGGTATTCAGTCCGCCTTTCCTTCGAGTTCCTCATAGTCCCCTCTCCCCTCCTTCGACAGAGTTTATCCCGAGCGAGGCCGAGGGGCTCAAGACAAGCGAGAGGAAGGAGGTTGTTTTGGATACAAACCGGAAGCCCCGCCTATCCACTTATGAAGCACCGTCGCAACTTTCCGGCAAGGCAGGTGGCTTATTATCACCTGGTTGAAAACCGCGGCCTTTCCGGGGCACGAGGGAGAGAGTTGATGGGAATAGGCGTAATTGGCGGCTTATTATCACCTAATATCAGGTGCTTCAAGGGAAATCTGGTCAGAGACGGATCGCTAAGGAGGGTGAGGGGACAATTATGTTTAAAATAACGATCTGTCCCCCTTTTTCCGTCTTAGATGGATTGTAGGGGTGGACCTCAGTGTCCACCCCTATCCCTTCGACAAGCTCCCTTCGACAAGCTCAGGGCATGGCAGGACAGGTCGGGCCGACAGGGACGTCGGCCCCTACATTAACGCATTACTTGGGTTGAATTCTGAATTTTTTAATACTCCAGCAATGTACCATTTTCTCCGAAAAAACTCACTCAAATGGTCTACTCCAAGATCTCTTCTATAAGGATTTTCAATTTTTGGATTTTCTTTTTATCCTCTTTCCCTGCCATTTTCATTAATAGACCTATTACTTCCTCCTCTTCTTTCGAGCGGACTGCTTTCGGGAAGCAATATTCAAAGAGCTCCCCAAGCTCCATTCCCAGGCCCTTAGCTATTCTGGCAACATTGCCCAGCTTTATATCAGAATCGCCCCTTTCCACCTCCCCGATGAACTTCCAATGAAGCCCAGCCCTTTCCGCGAGCTCCTCCTGGGTCAGCCCATTTATCTTCCTTAATTCCCTGAGCTTCCCGCCAAATCCCCAGCCTCGATTGCTCTTCATATGCCCTCCTGTTAAGAAATTTACACTCTAAAAGACTTAATTAACACAACCGTAAAGTCACATATTTCTCTTGACAAAGGAGTCTTGGGGTGGTATGAAATGAAATAAGGGGTAATTTCTATAAGGGGTTTGAATTTTTAGCCTGGATTGTGCCTGAAGCCTCTGAAAACCCGAGCTAAGCCAGTCGGATGGCCATTTTAAAAAACTCAAAAAAAAATAACCTGAAGGCTACATA
>JAUWWP010000449.1 GCA_030616835.1 Deltaproteobacteria bacterium
CCGGAGTTATCAGTAAATACGGAAAGGCACCAATCCTCCTTACCCAGTCTCTTACGAATAGCCTGGGTAGCACCCTGAATATAGGTTTTATAAAGGCTATCCACTTCGTCCAGTTGAGCAGCAAAGATATTATGCTTACAGTGCTCGGACCAGGTCTGGGCGAGGGACTCCAGCTCTATATCGGTAGGCTGCCTTCCCCGGCCACTAAAATAATCGCGAATGGCCTGGAGGGAGTTAAGCTCAAGGGCCAGCGGGCCCCGACGGAACTCCGTCCCCCCTTCAATTCGATCAAGGATCCCGGCCTCGCCGAGCCTTATCAGCTCCTGATCGCTGACATTGAGATTGACTGAATCGGTCCGGGGATTGGGCGGCAGGCATACCCGGGGAAGCACCACCTCCATCCCCCCATCGCACTGGAAGGCAGCAAAATCCTTGATATAAACCCGGTTGATCAGCGGGTTGGAAAGCCTGCCGGCGATGCTGTCAACCTTTTCCCGGGGGATCTCACCTTTGAGCAGCACCTGTCTGGAGGTATATACTGCTTCTTCCTCCTCAAACTTATGTTTGAGCAGATCCTCAATCCCCTCCTTTGAGGTCCGCCCGACATTGTCAGTAACTCCCGGCAGATAGCCAATCTCGATAATCCAATCAAAATAGCGGGCAAGCTCCTGACCTACCGCTGATTCTTGAGTCAGGGGATCCGTGAATAGCTCCTGCCGGCAGCGCTTCAGATCCCGGGGGGAGAGGTCCTTGTCAATTGAATACACATCGACAATCCGAACCGCCTCCAGGGTAATGCCCAGCTCCTCGGCAATGCGTTTCTTGATCAGCTCTCCCGGAGCATCAACCAATCCTTCCTTGAATTTAACCTCAATCCGCACTGCCATAACTAAGTTCCCTATGCCTGTCTGCGTGCAACGGACAGGCAAGCTGGATAGCCGGGGTGCACCCCGGTATTTACCCCGTTAGAATGGAATAATGCTTGTCCTGAGCTTGTCGAAGGATCTGAAATAATTATAGAAAAATTTGAAACGAGAATGTAAATGATATGGACGATAATACCATAACCATAATGAAGATCAAGGCACCGATAGCAAAATTCTCAGGAACCATTTCAAAAAAAATGAGAAACACTGGATAGCCGGGGCTTTTGCTCGGCTGAGCTTGTCGAAGTCCAGCCCCGGTATTTACTCGTTAGAAATCCACCTCAGACGTATTGCTCAAAAATCCTTCAAAACTTGTAGGGGTGGACCTCTGTGTCCACCCTTACCTGTCCTGAGGAGCTTTGTCCTGAGCGAGGTCGAAGGACGAAGCTGAAGGGGATTTACAATTAATATTTCCACTCCCCTGCCTGTCCTGAGCGAAGTCGAAGGAGTGGGAGGGAATAAAGGGGGGACAATCGGAATTCAGGATTCGAATCCCGTGCTATTCCCCCCTGTCCTACGAAGTCCCGCGTTCACGCGGGACGAAGTAGGATGCCACTCCTTGCCTGTCCTGAGCGGAGTCGAAGGGCCATTCCTTGAATTAACTGCCCCTGGCAATTCAGGGCAATTCAGTGTTGTAAATTCCCACAAACTGGGATAAGATAAAGCAAGCTGGGAAGAGGTTGAATTATAGGGAGAGAAGAGTAGAAAAATGAATAATTTCGGTGAAAAAGTCAGTTTTATTTGGTCTGTGGCGGACCTGATTCGTGGACCCTATCGGCCCAACCAGTATAAGGACGTCATGCTGCCTATGACCGTGCTGCGGCGGCTGGACTGCGTACTGGAACCTAAAAAGGACAAGGTTCTTGCTAAGCTCAAGAGCCTAAAGGGTAGCAAGGTCAAGAATCTGGAGCCGATCCTAAATAGAGTAGCTGGTCAGACATTCCATAATACCAGTCGCTTCACCTTCGAAAAGCTCAAGGGCGATCCGAATAACATCGCCGCCAATCTAACGCAGTATATCAAGAGCTTCTCCAGTCGCGCACGTGAGATTATCGAGTATTTCGGCTTTGAGGAACATATCGCTAAGCTCGACAAGGCCGACCGTCTCTACTTGCTAGTTTCAAAGTTTTGTGAGATCGATCTACAGCCCGATATAGTATCCAACATTGAGATGGGCTACATCTTCGAGGAGCTTATACGAAAATTTAACGAGGCCAGCAATGAGGAAGCCGGGGATCACTTTACACCACGCGAAGTCATTCGCCTAATGGTCAACATGATCTTCGCTCCCGACAGCGATGTACTGACCACCAAGGGCATCGTCAAGACTCTCTACGACCCGGCTTGCGGAACAGGCGGGATGCTTTCCGTTTCCGAAGAATATATGCGCGAACTCAATCCCGATGCTAGCCTGGAAGTCTTCGGCCAGGACTACAATGAACAGGCGTATGCCATCTGTGGGTCCGATATGTTGATCAAGGGTCAGAGCCTGAACAACATCCGTTTTGGCAACAGCTTCACCGAAGATCATATGTCCAGCAAAAAAATCGATTATATGCTGGCTAATCCTCCCTTTGGAGTGGAGTGGAAACCCGAGGCAGATTTTATCAAGAAAGAAAGTGAAGAGCAGGGCTTTGGCGGCCGGTTCGGCGCGGGGCTACCGCGCATCAATGACGGTTCCTTCCTGTTTTTGCAGCATATGATCAGCAAGATGAAGGACCCCAAGGAGGGCGGAACACGCCTGGCTATCGTTTTCAACGGTTCGCCG
>JAUWWP010000277.1 GCA_030616835.1 Deltaproteobacteria bacterium
GAGGGAAGACAAAAAGCCTTCAGGAAGCAAAAATTAAGGCAGTTTAGGTTATTTACCGAATAAATGGGAAAGAATTGAAAAGATTTATTTGGTGCTGAATAAACGGTAATTCGCCAGGAGCAACAGGACAATCCCGATACCTATTCCCAGAATCGTCGAGAGCAATTCTCCCAGGATAACTCTAAACTCAATCCCCCCCACAACCTGGAAAATAGTAAGCCCGAAATATACGAGGGAAATAATCAGGAAAAGTAGCCCGATTAATTTTATTCCTCGATTGGTTCCGGCCGGGCTATCTTCCCCAAAAACTTTAAGGTTTGCCAGTAGGGAGAGGATAATCCCCAGGACGATTCCACAGAGAGCAATAATCAGTGGCTTGAGGATAATTCCCAGGTGGATGCCCCCAAAAATCTTTCCGGTCCAGATACTGAAGCTTACCAGAGAGCCCAGAAGAAATAATACGCCAATTACATTGATCGCCTTATTCATCGATCTTCCTCCTTCCTTTTAACTTAAATAATTAACCGAACAGCAGGTTTTCTGAAAATAAATCTCCAACCCGTAATCCCGGGCCCGTTTGATTGCCCTCTCGGATTGAATGGCAATCCGATTCACCCCAATATCAACGGCATACTCTTCAACCTGCCAGCCATCCTTACCCCGGGAACGCTCACATCCGAGGGAAAGCTCGGTCTCCGGCATTATCAATCGGGCCGCGAGCAGAACCTCGGCAATCTCTTCCGGGCGAGGAGGAGTTACCTTCGACATCGGAGTTCCGTTGAAATTCGTGAGAGTAACAATAACCACGGTCTCCGGCTGGTATTCCCTGATGATCTCCAAGGCCTTAAATTCACCCCGGACCTCCCCGTAATGCAGGCCCACGACGATATGGGGAACAGTGGGAATCCCTGCTTTGGAAAGGGCCCGCAGAGAATTCCGAATAACCCTGGTTCCCCCTTTTAGGTGACAAACCTCCTTCAGAGTCTCATCACTTCCAATTACATCAATTAATGCCTGATCGATTCCTGCCCTTTTAAGCCTCCGGGCAGTCGTCAGGTTAATCACCCCGGTGTGAATTGATATCCTGAGATTGGTTCTCTGCTTGATCTCCGCAATAACATCGGCAAAGTCATCCCAGGGAACTACTCCCTTTCCGTTACTGCCTCCACTCAGCAGACACCCGATAAATCCCTGCTTATCGAGTCTCAGGCACTTTTCCCGGAGCGACTCGGGTGTCCGGCAGGGGATCATTGGCTCCAGCACCTTCCCCTGACAGTGGCTGCAGTCGAGCTCACACCCATCACCGGTTACCGATATTGCTGGATACCTCCCTTGCTCATTCCCATACCGGATCATTCCCGGAAGATAGAAGGTGATCCTTTTCCCGAAATTTTTCCAGGAAAGCTCCCGGGCCTGTTCAATGACACCGTTCTTCGTCTCTAACTCTACCATGCTCCTATCCTACAGCTTACGTTGAACCACATAATCGCAGAGCTTGACCAGCGAGCCCTTGGCCGGGGAATCGGGAATTGAACTCAGTTCCTTTTTAGCCGAGAAAGCATATCCTCTTGCTATCTGGTAAGAATAATCAATTGATTTACTTCCTTCCAGAAGCTTGATCACACTGGATGTTCTAATCTTTCCTCTTACCTCCGGCTTCAGAATCCTTAACAACTGATCCCGCTCCGCGGGCCGGGCCACCCGGAGGAAATGAATATAGGGCAAGGTGCATCTTCCGTCCCGGAAGTCACTGCCTACTGATTTCCCTAACTGCCTACGGTCGGCAACCAAATCAAGAAGGTCATCAATGATCTGGAAGGCTATCCCCAAATTCAATCCATACCGGGCAAATTTTTTCTCTACCGAGCCGGGGCTGCCCGCCAGGAATGCCCCTACCCGACAGCAGGCAGAGATAAAAGAAGCGGTTTTGCCCTCAATAATTTGAAAATATTCCTCCTCGGAGATACCGAAATTATCCTTTTTGGCAAACTGGAGAACCTCCCCCTGAAAGATCCGGTGGGCAGTATCCAGGATCAGTCTCAGTATCTTGATATTATTACCATTTTCCAGCAGACCTTTATTATTGGCGATGATGGACAGGGTTTTCAGATAAAGGTTGTCCCCCACCAGGAGAGCAGTCTCGTGATCCCATTTTGCATTAATGGTTTCCTCCCCACGCCTGAGCACCGAGTCATGCAGGAGATCATCGTGAACCAAGGTCGCTACATGGATAAGCTCAACTGCGGCCGCCAGGCTGATACTCTTTGATCCCCGATAATTACAGGCCCGGGAAGAAAGAAGAACCAGAGCCGGCCTCAGTCTCTTTCCCCCGGCCTTGATAATATGATTGGTAGCATCGATAATGGGCTGGAAGCCGATTCCATTGCGACCGATCTTAGCCAGCCCTCTCTGAGGAAGAAAATTTCTTAACTCCCTCTCAACCCCGGCTAATTCTTTTTTGACAACCTGAAACAGAGGGCCTAACTGGCTTTTCTTTGACGAATGGGGATCAACCGTTTTCATTTTTGAAGTTCCTTCCCGGCCCGATCCAGCTTTTCCTTCGCCTCGGCAAGGAGAGCCTCGCAGTAAGTGACATTATGGACCCCTGCACTTACATCGCCTTCAACGATCTTAAGATTAAAATCTGCCTGATCGAAAAGAACCCTTGCCTCCGGAATATCCCGGTCCTCTGCCTCCGCTTCCCGCAAAGCCTTTGCCACCGTCCCTTTAAGAACCTTGAGCTCCGACACCATTAACTGATATCGGTCCTGACACCTCTTGATCGAGCGGTTAGACTCTCCCTCATGGCATTCCTGACATCCCGATTCCTGAGGCTGGTACTTATTCTCTTTCAGATGGCAGTCCCCGCAGGACATCTCCGCCTCGGTAACCATCATGCTGGGGCTGACCCTGGTACCAAAGGCATTTATCCCCTCATACATTCTCTTTTCATTCAGGTGACAGAGCTCGCAATTCAGCTCGAAGGGGCTTTTCGCCTGATGTTCGATCCCTTCGTGACACTCGAGGCAGCGGGCCTTATCCTCTCCCACATGTGTCTCGTGCATATCCCGGGCATTGGTGACACTCCGGGGAAAATGCTCCTCGAGGAAATGATCGTCATGACAACGGACACAGAGCTCCTTCGCTACCTTCCCCTCTCCCCTGCCCATTTCTGAGTGACATACTGTACACTGGGAGCTATCCTCCCAGTCTGGATGATTATATCTCATCCCCTCATAGACTACCTTTGGCGGGTTAGTATGGCAGTCAAGACAGGACAGGGATAAATCACCCTTACTTCGTAGATGACAGAGGAAGCAGATCGAGGCATCTTCTTCCATATGCACCCTCTCATCCCTGGTATGGCAGAGTGTGCACTTCACCCTCAAGCCTGCCTTTTCCTTCAGTTCTCGATAAGACAAATGATGATTATGACTGAAAGAGACGTTATCAAAAACGGTCTCTTTCATTTCCAACTTCTCCTCGGCATGACAGCGTTTACAGCTTTTACCGCTTATCGGTAAGATCTTATTGCTGGCATAAGGCTCCTCATACTCACCGGTCACATAATAAACCCACATCTCATAGACGGCACCCTTTATTCCTCCCTCATAAAAACCCTTTAGTCCTGGCTCATAATGGCATTTACCACAGTTAACCCCATGATGGTCGGATTTTTTCCAGCTCTCGTAGGAGTACTTCATATAAGAGTGGCACATTGCCCCGCAGAATCCCGGAGATTCCACCACATGGAAGCCGACATAACCCCCGATTACCAGGACCAGAACGGCCACAATTACCAGGAGCAATCCGGCGATAAGAAGCACACCCCCCTGGGCAATAATCGCTCCCCAGATCCAGAGTAATCGGTATTTGCTGAATATTCCCTTTTTTTCCGGTGTAAGCATCTGTTAATGTACCTCTTTTAGTTGATAATTCCAGCTGTATATTTGTTTGACTAAACTCCCATTAGTTATTCGTTGTTCGGTTGCGTTGCTCGTTTCGTCTTTCGTTATATGGTTGCGTTTCCTCCTACATCTTTTGCTTTTTGATTTCATCCATAACCGCTTCACGAATCCCGACCTGTCCTGAGCCTGTCGAAGGATGCCAGCTGCGAAACCGCAACCGTATGACCCAACCGACATCTTACAGAGTTTTACTAACCACTAAAGGGTTACCACCAAGCATTTAAAGACCTTCAAATACATGGAGCGGCTGCTCCCTTTTGGAACTTAAGCGATTAGCGCGCCCTAACTGCTTCATAATCCGCCGGGTATCCTCCGGCTCGGGAGGGAA
>JAUWWP010000549.1 GCA_030616835.1 Deltaproteobacteria bacterium
ATCGTAATCTTACCCTCAGATTTATAACAGACTCTACCGTATTTCTCGAGATTCTTCAGTATCCATTGCCCTCCATCAATGTCGTCCTCAATCACAAAATAGGGCTCAATAACCTTCATATTTCTCTCCTTTTGCCCACCCTACAGAGCGGGACCTTGACTTCCACTTCCTAAAATGGCGAGAGCTCCCTGGTCCGGAGCCATCTTCTCCATGCCCTCCTCATTTCCTTTGAAGGCTTGCCATCCTCATCGTAGGCGGGAAACACCACTACCCGTTTTACCGATTTCTCTTCCAGAAGATCTTCGAGTTTCTCTCCGTCAAATTCCCCCGGTTCCCGGTACCTCCCATTATTCTCCTGCACTTGCATCTATAATCTCCTTAAAGAAAATTGTCGCCCCCTCCTCATTCACACTTTGACAAAGCTACACCGAGCCCCAACCTTAAAATTCCCACTATCTGCTTAAATACAGTAGCTGCCGCAGTAGGAGACAAGTTCGTTTCTCCAAAATCAACGACAAAAGTAATCTTCTGCTTTCCCTTTGAATCCTCAAACCATATCTCTACGGCTCCTTCCTTAATCGGCGGCACATCCATTATCTCCTCCTCACTTCTGCATCTCCTCCGGAAATTGTCGCCGCCCTGCTCAGCCAGACCGTCGGGACCGCGGAATTGCTGAGGGAGCTTACGGGGAGCTCATCTAACCCCATCCCGATATTCCCTACTAAAGACAAGATGGAAGGTGCCTCGCATCTCATCTCCAGCACTAGGCTATTTTAAGCCTTAGCTTCAGGGCGACTCGATTACGGTTCGCGCTTAAGTTGTATCTGGCTTCGCCGCCGTCACCAGGACCTTTACCGCGTTGCATAGATTATCCTGGATTTCGCAGGTGACTGGGCAGACGGGAAACCTCCCCTCGTCCCAGCAGTATTTACCAAACAGACAGGCCAGCGCCCTCATCCTCATCGCCCTCTTGCTCACCAGAGCAGCGAGGGGGTAAGGTTCGGTATTGTCCTCGAACCAGTAGGAGAACGGCTTGTTGAACGCTCTCCCCATCCTCCCCAGCATCTTGATCGAGGGGTACTGATCATCTCTCTCGATCTTACCTATGTAGGTGAAATCTGTCGGGGGAACGAGGGCCGCGCCGAACTGCTTCTGAGTAAGACCCAGCTTATTTCTCAGGGATTTCACCTGTTGTCCTAACTTCATTCTTAGCCTCCTTTTGCTAATATGTTGCCCGCCCTGCCCTGACTAAGGGAAGAGAAGCCGGATATATCCGGGGTACAAGGTTCCGTTTCTGGGGTAACCCTCTCCTGTGGCCAGGCTTACCTCTTCAGTTGGGGCCCGGTCCCCAGGATTTGCCCCGTCAAAGTCCGGCGTGTCCTGTGACAGTCACGCCACGCAGGACGGGCTCGGGTAAATGACTTCCTTCACCCTAAATAAAAGAGCGATACAACAATCGCTACCATAAGTGCTATGGTCATATAAAAGTATATCCTTGACCAGTCGAAGAACTCGCAACAACTATCAACGTATCCATTCCACCAGGCCGTGAATCTCGTCCACCAGTTCCTCATTTTACCCCCTGGTCATTCCATTGAAAAAGCCACCTGGGGATTCTCTTCTTCTTCCCCCGGTACCGGACCCAGAAGTGCTTCACACCCTTTAAAAGAATCTCTTTAAATTCCTGGAGCTCCTTCTTGTAATCAGAAGGGACA
>JAUWWP010000081.1 GCA_030616835.1 Deltaproteobacteria bacterium
CGTTCCAGATCTCTTCCAGCGAGCTCTTACCAATGTTTCCAAAGGTGGCCGGGGACCCACAGCAGGTAAAGACATTGCCATCTGCCCTGATACCCAGGGTCATCCAGGGCTGGAGGCACCGATTAACCTTCTCCTGCTCGGATAGGTAATGGGAAGAGAAATGGAAGCCAGAGCTTTCTGCCATCTTCCTTGCTCTTTCCAGATCCGGGAGGATCTCGTCCCGGTCCACATAATGACTGGTAAAATATCTTTGATATTCCTCGGAAATATTAAAGACCGGGGTAAGGGGTTCAATAACCACATGGTTTATCCCCAGGGTCTTCGCCAGAGGGATAATATCCAGGACCTCCTTTTTATTTTCCCGGGACAGGGTCATCTGTAGGTTAATAAATGGCTTTATCCTTTCTTCCTTCCTTTTGACCTTAGTTAAATATTTCATATTGAAAATCACTTTCTTGAAGTTAGAGCCTACTCTGATCCTTTCATAGGTTGCTCGGGTAGCTCCATCAATGGAAAAAGAGATACAGTCAATATTAAGAAGAACCAGCTCCCGGGAGAGCTCTTTGGTCAGGAGCAATCCATTGGTGTTAAAGACAATTTCAGTGTCCATCTCCTTAATCTCTCGCAGCATCCGGATAAAGTTCGGGTAAAGGAAAGGTTCGCCCCCCCCGTTGCAAAAGCAGCGCTCGGCAAGCCTGAGGTAGGGTTTAACCTTTTCAAAAAGAGGGTATTCGAGATCTCCCCGCTTTCCGGTATACTTCTCCACATTTAAGGTAATAGCGCACATCGGGCATTTTAAGTTACAGCGGCTGGTTACCTCGAAGTAAATAACCAGGGGGAGGCTCTTTAGCTTACTTTCTCCCCGAAGGATATGCTGGCGGCAGAGCTCCAGATTCTCTTTTTTATCCATCTTAGCCTTTGGGTTTGGCTATTCGTTATTCGGTTGCACTGCTCGTTTCGTCTTACGTAATCTGGTTGCGTTTTCCCTTAATCGTAATACGAACTCCGATGCTAGTTGCGCAACCACAACCGATTGACCCAACCTGTATCTTGCCCCCCGTTTAAGGATTATCGCACTTACATCCTAATAGCAGATTATTCTAGCTCCCATCTCCCGGGTGAGACAAATATTCCCCGATGCTCGATCTCCCCTTGCTCTACCTTAAATTTTCTGGCTACCATTATCTCATCGAAGGGCAAGGGTATGGGCTTTTCCCCGTCATGGACGGAAAAAGAAAGGGAATAATTGCCCTCCAAGAGGAGGAGTTTTTCAAAGCAGAAATTAACCTCTCCTATTTCTCCTACCTCAGGAAGCTTGAATTGATTCTCTAAGTTTTCCTTTCCCCAGAGTAAGCTTTTGCTTCTATTGCTCCAGACATGGTTTTCGCAGATACAGTGGACACCGTCGCTGCGAAAGATATTAAAGCCGAAAGCCGGTTTATTGACTTTCTTCTTTACCAGATATTTCGCCCTGATCTCTACCCTCTCTCCGGTTTTAAACACATAGTCCTCTTCCCCTTCACGGTTAAACATCTTTACTTCCTGGATCTCAATCTCCCCACTTCCCCAGCGGGGAGTGTCAGTAAACTGGACATTTTCCCTGGCCAGTTGTTCCCTTTCCTGGAAGTATATCTGTTTAAAATATTTATTTATCACCTCCGCCGCCTCCCCCTGGGAGACCATCTTTCCTTCATCAATATAGATAACTTCATCGCAGAGATTTCTGACAATCAAGGTATCATGGGAAACAAAGATGATGGTTTTTCCTTCTTTTTTAAAATCATTAATCCGGTTAAAGCACTTCCAGCGGAAATACTCGTCCCCCACTGCCAGCACCTCATCAATGAGCAGGATATCCGGATCGACACTGGTAGCAATAGCAAAGCCTAAGCGCAGATACATGCCCGAGGAGTAGGTCCATACCGGAAGCTCAATGAAATCCTTGAGTTCAGAGAATTCCACAATGCTCTCATACCTCCGGTTGATCTCCTGCGTTGACATCCCCAGCAGGGAGCAACTCATCAGGATGTTCTCTCTGCCCGAGAACTCCCAGTGGAAGCCGGCATTGAGCTCCAGGAGAGCGGAGACTCTGCCGTGAATCTCAACCCCACCCGAGGTTGGCCTGCCAATCCCGGCGAGCAGCCGAAGCAGGGTGCTCTTTCCTGCCCGGTTGGGGCCGATGATCCCGATTGTCTTACCTGCCGGAATCTCAAAATCAATTCCTCTAAGGGCCCAGAGCTCTTTATGGTATTTCCTCCTGCCCAGGGTTGCCATTTCCTTCAATCGGTGGCTGGGCTTCTGATAAATTTCGTACTTCTTGCTTAGGTTTTTAGCTTTTATGGCAAACATCGTCTTCCTAAATATATAGTAATTTTACCATTTTTCTAAGCATTTGAAAAGGCAAGGAAGATAGCCCTTAGACCAGATCAACAAACTTATCCTGGGTTTTTCCAAAGAACCAGTAACCCAGCAGGAAGAAAAATAGGGAGAACCCGGCCAGGATCAGAATACTCATCGGCTCAGGAAGCCTCTGCTCCAGAAAGATATCTCGATAAGCCTGGATCAGGTGGGCCATTGGATTGATTACCAGAATGAACTTGAGCTGATCAGGGATTAAGCGGGGAGGATAGAATATAGGGGTGGAATACATCCAGACCATTAAAATTAATCCAATCATATGCAGGATATCCCGATAAAAGACATTTATTGCCGCCAGCAGCCAGCAGATTCCCACGGTAAGACAAAGCTGAAGGATAAAGATTACCGGCAGGAATAGCAGAGGTAGTCCCAGGCGGTAAGAGGAGATTATGATAGCGATGATCAGGATGCCCAGACCGATTAGCTCATTCAAAAACCCGGAGATAACTATGTAGGTCGGCAGAATCTTGGCAGGAAATTTGACTTTTTTAAGTAAATTAGCGTTCTCTACCAGAATGTTGGTGGAGCGGGACAGCGACTCCTGAAAGGCCAGCCAGGGGAGCATCCCGCAGAAAAGATAAAGAGCGAAGTTAGCTACCCCAGCCCTCTCCCCGAACCTGACCTGGAGAAGAACGGAGAAGATAAAAGTAAATACCGTTAGCATCACCAGGGGATTGATTATTGACCAGAAGAGGCCCAGGGCCGAGCCTACATACTTTCGGCGAAAATCCCGGAGGACAAAGTTCTTCAACAGATCCCTTTGACCATAAATATATTTAACCTTGGCAAGCATAGCTTCAGTCTACCAAATCTATTCCATTGAGTAAAATAATAAATTACTTTTCTTGCAATTTGGACATAATAGTAGGGGCAATTCATGAATTGCCCCTACATAGATTCTTCTCCGCCTCAGGCGGATCAGGATTTTTTCGTGTAATTCGTGAAATTCGTGGTTCAAACTGCAATTTGCCTTCAGATAGATTGGTCATTCCCATTTCTTGACCTCATCACGGAATTAGAATATCATTAATTTCCGAATAGGTCTGGTAATTTATAATGAAAGTTACTTTAGTTTATCCAAAATGGCCCAAAGGGCTCTGGGGTGTCCGGATATTCCGCATGCCACCTTTACCCTTAATGCAGTTAGCAGGTCTTACCCCTCCAGATGTCGAGATCGAAATAATTGATGAGAATGTGGAGACTTTAGAGTTTCAGGAGACCGATTTGGTAGGTATCTCGGCTATGACCTCTTCGACTCTGCGAGCCTATCAAATCGCTGATACCTTCAGGGAGCGAGGAATCCCGGTGATTATGGGGGGTATCCATCCCTCAATTCTTCCTGAGGAGGCCGCTGCCCATGCTGATAGTGTCATAATTGGCGAAGCCGATACGATCTGGCCCCAGATCCTCCAGGACTTTAAAGACAACAATCTTCAAGGCTCTTACCGGGCTTCCCAAATACCCGATCTTGCGGATTTGCCTCCCCTTCGCCGGGATCTCATCAAAAAAGATAAATACTTCTTTACCCGACTACTTCAGACGAGCAGAGGATGCCCGATGAATTGTGATTTCTGTTCAGTATCTGACTTCAATGGGATCCGGATGCGCCACCGTCCAATCGACCAGATAATGGAGGAAGTCGAGGCCTTCAGCACAATACGGAAGCGGCGCTTCCTTTTATTTGCCGATGATAACATCGTAGGTGATAAGCCGTTTGCCCGGAAGCTGTTTCATGCGTTAAAATCAACGAAGGTAAGGTGGGGCAGTATGAGTTCAATCGAAATTGCCCGGGACCCGGATTTTCTTAAACTGGCGAGAGAGAGTGGATGCCGGGCATTATTCATTGGTTTTGAATCAATTCGACAGGATGCACTTCAGGAGATTCATAAAAGATTCAAGGTCAGCGAATATGAGGAGTTGATTAAAAGAATCCAGAATTTAGGAATAACGCTCGAGGGAGCTTTTATCTTCGGTTTCGACGGTGACCACAAGGATGTATTTGAACAAACAGTGGAATTCTGTTATCGAAATAATCTTAATCTTGTCCAATTCTCTGTCCTCACTCCATTTCCCGGTACCCGTCTCTTCTCTCACCTGAAGAAGGCCGGGAGGATCCTGACCTATGACTGGAGTAAGTATGACGCCTTCCATTGTGTCTATCAACCAGCAAACATGAGCTCGGATGAACTTCAAGAGGGAATTATTAATGCTTATCAACAATTCTATTCGAACAGCTCAATTGTTAAGAGATTAGGAAGCACGGCCCTGAAGCTCAAATGGCCATACTCCATCCTTATGAGTCTGATGAATTACGATTTCAAACGCTTTGCCTTTTAAAAAAATAACAAGTAACGAAGGAGGGATCAAGATGAGCACAAATGCGGATATGCGAGGCCTATTAGAGAGCGGCATCCCCTTTGCAGCCAGAACTGGGCTCAAAGCTGTGAAACTTGATAGAGAAAACATTGAACTGCTTATGCCCCTAACTCCTAATATAAATCATATAGGTATCATGTATGCTGGAGCCCTTTTCACCCTGGGTGAGATGATGGGTGGGGCGGTGGCCCTGGTGTACCTTTTTGAGCACAGTTTGATACCAATCGTGAAGTCGTTCTCCATCAAGTTCGTCAAACCCGGGACTACGGATATCACTACGAGCTACGCCATGTCGGCAGAGGATGTCAAGCGGATCATAGCTGAGTGTGAGGAGAAGGGCAAAGCGGATTACTCCATTCAGCTCGAACTCAAGGATAAAACCGGATTGGTGGTAGCGGTCACAGATGGCTTATACCAGGTTCGACCTCAGAAGAAGTGATGATCCACGCTCCCGCAAATTCAATGACTAAGTCTGAATATCCTCCTTTTCTCAAGCAAGAGAAAAAGGGACTGGTTCTTTATCTCTCGGCTCAGCCGGGTGCGAAAAAATCGGGCTGGGCCGGGGAAACTGAGGATGGGTATCTTCGCCTGAGGCTAAAGGCGAGGGCCGAGAAAGGGAAAGCAAATCAGGAATTGGTTGACATTTTGGTTCGGGAATTGAAGGTTCCTCGGAGCTCAATTAAAATTCTTTCCGGTGAACATTCTCGAAAAAAGCGGATCTTAATTTCGGGTATTGATGGCGGTCAGGTTCTTAAACAATTGCCGAGCTTGGTTTAAGAGGTCAAGGAACAATAGTATATGGATAAACAACTGGACCTAAAGGACGTTGTTTTAATCGGGCGGACATTTGAAGAGTATTGTAAAATGTTCGACCTGGATAGCAATTTACTAAAGAATGAAATTATTCTTGATGTCGCATCCGGGGTTAGTTCTTTTTGTGCGGAGGCAAATCGAGAGGGATTTAATGTAACTGCTTCCGATAGAATTTATTCTTCCAGCCCCTTGGAAATCGAGCAGAAATGTAGACAAGACCTTGATATGGTAGTGAAACAGTTGCCGGATATTGCTGATCTGTATGTCTGGAACTTCTTTAAAGACATACAGTAGTTAAAAAAACAACGAGAAAAGGCATATAAATTGTTTATTGAAGATTTTAAAGGCCAGGGAACAGAAAGATATGTACCGGTCGAATATCCTTTAACAAATTTTCGGGATAACCAATTTACTGTTTCCCTTGTATCAGGCTTTCTATTTCTATATGAAGATATGTTGGATTACGATTTCCACAAGAAAACAATTTTAGAGACTCTTAGAATAACATCAAGAGAAATTCGTATTTTCCCGATTGTGAACTTAAAAGGGGAGGAATCGTCATTTGTTGAGCACTTAATTTGTGATAGAGACTTTGAGCGTTTTCAAATATCGATAAAAAAGGTTGATTATGAATTTATGAAAAACGCAAATGAGATGCTGGTAATAAGAATTGATTAAAAGAGGAGATGAGTATTATGAGTTTACGCGATAAATGGATTGGCGTCATCTATAAGGCGGCAACGGCCAGTATTAAAGTTCGAGCGATTCTTACTCCCGTAGGTGCGTTCGGCTTTCTCGTCTTCGTTGGGCTATTTATTATCGTTCCTCTTCAAATGGATAAGTTTCTTAAGCTTCCTAAGATTTTCCCTGCACCATTGAATATCTTCATATCTCTCCCTGCTCTCGCCATAGGGTCGTTCCTGATGCTGTGGTCAATACTCCATTTCGCTAAAGTAAAAGGAACGCCGGTGCCTTTTAATCCGCCGCCTAAGCTGGTTGATACTGGCCCCTATGCCCATGTTAGAAACCCGATGACCTCCGGCGTGTTTATCCTGTTATTTGGCATTGGTATTTTACTTGGGTCAATTTCTCTTGTTTTCGTATCTACTCCACTTTTTATTCTGCTTAATGTGCTGGAGTTGAAAGCAATCGAAGAGCCGGAGCTGGAGAAGCGTCTTGGTAAAGAGTATCTTGAATACAAGAAAAGGGTGCCGATGTATATACCGCGGCTGAAGGTGAAAACTAAGGAATGAAAGGGGTAAAACCGTTATGGAGACCCTATTCGATACCCACGCCCATCTTGATTTCCCCCAGTTCAGTAAAGATCGGGAGGAGGTTATCGCCCGCGCCCGGAGTGAAGGGGTGTGCTACATCATTACCATAGGAGCAGGTGATGGCTTGGAATCTGCGGACCGAGCTATCGATATTGCCCAGAACCATGAGCAGATTTGGACCACCGTGGGCGTGCATCCCCATGAAGCAAGACTCATGACCGACCAGGACCAGGGCCGGATCAGAGAGCTCGTTAGGCATAAAAAGGTCGTGGCCATCGGAGAGATCGGACTGGACTTTGCCAAGGAGTATTCGCCCCGGGAGGTTCAACTCAGCCGCTTCCGGGAGCAGCTCGCTATTGCCCGGGAGCTTGACATCCCCGTGGTCATCCACAACCGCGAGGCCCACGGGGACATCATGCGGGTCCTGAAAGAGGATGGCATAGGTGAGGCTGGGGGCATCATGCACTGCTACTCCGGATCTCCCGAGATGGCCCTGGAGCTCATCCGCATGGGTTTCTACATCTCCTTCCCTGGGGTGATCACCTTCAAGAATGCAAAACAACTGCCCGGAGTAGCCAGGGAAATCCCTGAGGATAAGATCCTGATTGAGACCGATTCCCCCTTCCTCGCCCCGGAGCCGTATCGGGGAAAAAGAAATGAGCCCGCATATGTGAGGTTGGTCGCCGAGGCCCTCGCCCGGATCCGCGAGCTTCCCCTCGCCAGCATCGCCAAAATCACTACCGAAAACGCCTTCAAGGCCTTCAACATCACCCAACAAATGGATTAGTAGACCCCAATTGTTTTAGGGGATGAATGATATCTCCATAATCCCCTCCCTTGGTGGGAGGGGATTAAAGGGGAGGGGGATATTTATAATGTTGCCCTAAATTGCCCCCGGGAGAAGACCAAAAGTTTGGCCGGCCAAACTTTTCGGAGGATCGTACGCTTTAATCGGCCAAAACTGTCAGACGCCTGACATCCTTATGCTATATTCCCCTCCCCTGGTGGGAGGGGATTAAGGGGAGGGGGATTAGAATCTACAATCTCCAATCTGAAATCTGCAATCTATTACAATTGCCCCTGGCAATTCACTATTGATTAAGCCCACAAACTGGGATAAGATAAAGCAGGCTGGGAAGGGTTGAAAAAACACATCTTGAGCTTCGTAATTCACTATTAAAGACGCGATTCCTTTCCCTTCTAAGAAAAGTCAATTTATTAATAACGTCCCCCTTTTCATGTAAGTTGTTTTAGAACCAATGTTCCCCAAATCCTTTCGAGACTATCTTATGGGCAGTATGAAAAAGAGAGTTTTTACTATTTTAGTTATTCCCCTTGTCTTAGCTATCTTTTTCCCCCGATTAGTAGCCGGATCGGAGAAGGCTCGTTCAGTATCTTCACCCTTAAAAGAGGAAGAGGTTAGAGAGCAGGTAAAGCTCACCTTGGGGAGAAACGCCTTGCCAGAGGGGCTTGACCCTGGGAGGCTGGATCATCTCCTGAGAAGGGGAGGGATGGTCATCATTGATGAGACGATCGAGGAGATCCCCTGGTTTCTTTCTGCGGTAATTCCGGTGAATGCTACCCTCCCCGAGGTGTGGAAGGTAGTTAATAACTATGAAGATTATAATGAGTGGGTGCCGTCGTGTAAGTCAGTCAGGGTTACCGACCGGGGAGAAAATATTGTGGAACTGGATTATACCCTGGGCTTTAAATTTATCTTTTTGCCTCTTCATGTAAAATATTCGGTCAGGCGTTATCTCCAGCCCCCGTTTCGCACTGACTGGGTTGGCCTGGGCGGAGCCATTGAGAAGACCTACGGTTGGTTTCAGAATATCCCGGTGGGGGAAGAGCAGAGGACTCTGTTTTTCTACACCGTATGGGCGCTTCCCGGCTCCGGGCTCTTAAAGCGCATGTATGAGAAATATCCGTTTCTCGATGTGGGAATAAGCATGTCTGTTTCGGTAATTTATTCCAAGATGCTGAAGGATAGGGTTGAACTCCTCAAGGGACAGGGAAAGTTAGAGGTAGAGCCAGAGCCAGAAGGGAAGCCATCCATCCAGTCCTTGATAAACAAAGATGAAGAGCTGAGGGTTATGCAATTACTTAGTTCTAAGGGACCGGTACTGCAGTTTGAGGAGATGGAAGGGAAAGGAAAGATGGTTGTGTCCAGTTGGATAACTATTGATGCCCCTCGGAACAAGGTGTGGGATGAGATCACCGATTACCTTAGTTATGAATATTTCATGCCCATGGTGCGCAAGATAAAGCTCCTGGAGATGAAGGAGGATCGGGCGTTGGTAGAATATAAGTATGATATTAATATTGTTTTCTTCTCGGCCCGGCCCAAGTATGTATTGGAGTATCGTTTCCTTAAGCCCGAAAGGATTACCTGGACTGCGATCAAGGGAGATAAGTATATGGTTGACGGATCCTGGGAGCTATTTCCCATAGAAGGAGGGGGAA
>JAUWWP010000047.1 GCA_030616835.1 Deltaproteobacteria bacterium
AGTATACGGTAGACGGTAGGCAGTAAACGGCATATAGTTCCCTGTCTACTGTCTACCGTCTACTACCTACTGTCTACCAATGGAGATGTGAAATAAAATGGCAACCTTTACTGAGAAATCTATTGTAGAGGATTACATAGTCAAAAAACTTGAAGAAAAGGGGTGGAGGTTTGTTCCCTCTGATGACCTCGAGAGGGATAGCTATGCCGAGCCCCTGCTTATTCCAAATCTGGTAAGGGCCCTGGAAAGAATCTATAAGGCATACAGTAGACGGCATACAGCAGACAGGGAAGTAATTTCCGGTCCACAACCTACTATTAGAGATGAAGAAATCAACAAGGTCGTTAACGAAGTCAAACTAACCGGCACGGGCATAGAGGGAGCAAGACGGATCCTGGACTTCTACGAGTCCGGCATCCCGGTAAAGTTTGAGAAGGAGAAGGTGGTAAAGTATGTTCAGCTCTTTGACTTTGAAGATATTGAGAACAATGAGTTCATCATCACCCGGCAAGTCCATTATGATGGTCGCGAGAGAATCAGAGCAGATATTGTGCTCTATGTTAATGGTATCCCCTTAGTGAATATTGAATGCAAGAACCCGGCCAGCATATCCGAAAGCTGGCATAACGCCTACCGGCAGATAAAGGAATACGAAAAGACCGTTTCCGAGCTCTATAAGTATGTCCAAATCGGGGTCGCTGCCGAGAGCACGGCAAGATACTTTAATATTGTCCCCTGGCAGGAAGAGGTGAAGACCCATGAGTGGCGAGAAGAGGGAAAGGACTCTCTTGATTCCACGATTGCAATGCTCTCCCGGGATACCCTGTTGGACATAATCAGGAGCTTCCTCTTTTCCCGGGTAGAATTGGGAGATGCCACCAAAGTCATCACCAGATATATGCAATACCGGGCTGCCAATAAGATAGTCAATAGGGTTAGGGAGTCAATAAAGTCTATGGAGTCTAAAGGGTCTATGGAGTCTGGGGAGTCTATGGAGTCTAAAGGGTCTATGGAGTCTGGGGAGTCTATGGAGTCTGGAGTTGCGACTCATAGACCTAAAAAGAGAGGACTTATCTGGCACTGGCAGGGGAGCGGTAAAACCCTGACCATGATCTTTGCCGCGCATAAGCTTTACTACCTGAGAGAGCTGAAGACTCCCACAATATTCTTCATCGTTGACAGAATTGATCTTGAGGAACAGCTTAAGGGCGAGTTTAGCTCTCTTGATCTTGTAAAACCCGAAGTAGTCAACAAAGTAGAAGACCTCAAGGAGATTTTAACCTACGACGGCTATCGGGGTAAGCGCGGTTTGTTTATTACGCTCATTCATAAATTCAGGCAGAACGATCTTAAAGATTTAAAGGCGGAATTAGATGAATTAACGCAGGCAAGAAAAACCATAGAAAGTAGAAAGAATATAATCGCCTTCATAGATGAGGGGCACCGGACTCAGTATGGGATACTTGCCGCTCAGATGAAAAGCATTCTCAGGAACGCCTTCTTCTTCGCCCTGACCGGTACCCCCATATCAAAAAGAGGAAGGGATACTTACCGTGAGTTCAGCTATCCTCCCGAGGAGCTTTACCTTGACTCATATTTCATAAAACAGTCCCAAAGTGACGGTTTTACGGTAAAAATTGTCTACCAGCCCAGGCTTGAAGGAGAGGTTCATTTAGAGAAGGACGATCTGAAAGGCTTTTTAGATACCGAATTTGAAGAACTGCCCGAGGAGATTAGGGAGGAAGTAGAGGAGAAAGTAAAGAAGAAGCTTAATAATATAAAGCTCATCCTTGAGAATCCGGAGAGAATAAAGGTGGTTGCGGAGGACATCGCCCGGCATTTCCAGGACAATATTGACGGCAAGTTTAAGGCAATGGTGGTGGCTGCGAGCAGAAAAGCTTGCGTACTTTACAAAAGGGAGTTAGATAAGCACCTGCCCAGGGAATACTCTGAGGTAGAGATGACATACAAAAAGGATGACGGGCAAGTAATTCAGAAATATGTTAAAGAATCTATGGCAAGTTATGGGGGTAGAGATTTTGACGATATAAAGAAAGATATAATTGAAAAGTTTAAGGAAGAAGAAATTCCCAAGATATTGATTGTTACGGAAATGCTTCTAACCGGTTTCGATGCCCCTCAGCTTCAGGTCATGTATCTTGATAAACCTCTTAAAGAACACCGGCTTCTTCAGGCGGTAGCGAGGACAAACAGACCATTTAAGGATCTGAAGGGAGCTGGTGTTGTGATCGATTATGTCGGCGTTTTAAAGGAATTTAAGAAGGCCCTTGAGATATATAGCGAGGAGGACATTAAAGGGGCGCTGATTGATTATGACAGCATAAAAGAGGAGTTCGCTGCTCTCATTAAAGAAATTCTTGAGATACTCGAAGGGGTAACGAGGGATTACAAAAGGGAAACCTTATTGAAGGCCATAGAGGTTGTTACCACTGATGAAGAAAAAGAAAAGGAATTCACTCAGAAGTATAAAAAACTTAGAAAGATCTTTGAACTACTTGGACCGGATGAGATTAAGCTGGAGAATTTTGACTCTTACAAGTGGCTCTCCGCTATTTATACCTACTATCTGAAGGTGGTATTACAAATGTCCACTTATGAGGAGTATGTTGAAAGATACTGTGATAAAACCATAAAATTCGTTCACCAAACTACGGAAATAGAGAGGCTGGAGAAAGACCTCCCGGTAATTGCTTTTGATGAAGAGTATCTTCAGGCACTGGAAAAGAAGGTTAAGGGCAGGAAGGAGAAGGCCGCCAGTATTCTTTTTACCTTGAATAAGTTGGTCCTGGTAGAAAGGTACCGGAAACCAATTTACGAGTCCCTGGTGGAAATGGTGGAGAGACTACTGGAGATGTGGAGGGAGAAGGCCAGGGATTACGAAAGGATATACTCGGAAGGCGTGAAGATATTAGACGAAATGAATATGCTTTCGGAAAGACAAAAGGCCCTGGGCTTTTCCGACCTTGAGTATTCAATGTTGCTTGTTCTCGAGAATAAATTGGCCAAAGACAATGAAATGGTGAAAGAGGTAAAAGATATTTCAGGGAGGCTTGATAAGCATATGTTTCCCGGTTGGTTTAATCAAACGACCGCCAAGAAGGATTTGGAGAAAGAAATAAGGAGGTTTGTAAGAGGGTTTAAGGGAAGATATAACCTCTCTCTGGATGAGGTAAATGATTTGCACACGAAACTGATTGAAAGCATCAAGAGCTATGGAGTTTCATAAAATCGCATACGAGGTTTCTTACCGGAAGGTCAAATATCCAAGGTTGGAGTTCAAAACGGGGGAGCTTCTTCTTGTGCTCCCTCCCGGCTATGATCAGGGTGAACTTTTAAAGAAGCACCGGAGCTGGATATCTAAGAAGACGGAGTTTATTAAACAATGTTTGAGAGATTTTTCAGATAAAAAGATAGTTGAGAGAGCAGACCAAGAGTTCAAGGACTTGCTTGATGTTTCTATTGACGAAGCCTCGAAGCAACTGGGCGTGAAGGTTAATAAAATCTATCTAAGGAAGATGAAGAGCAAATGGGCAAGCTGCAGCCTTAAGAGAAATTTAACTGTAAACAGGCTGATGAAGCACCTACCTGACTATCTGGTTGAGTATATAATATTTCATGAAGTCGCCCACATAATAGAGAAAAGGCATAATGATAAATTCTGGGAATTAATTTCAAAGCAATTCAACAATTATAATAAGCTGGAAAGAGATTTATTTATCTACTGGTTTAAGATTCACTCATAGAGGTTATAAAATTGGTTTCTTTTCCTTCGACAAGCTCAGGACAAGTTTTAGGCTTAAACTAAAGGAGGTGACCGATGAGAGAGGTGAACTGCCCGGTATGTCAGGCGAGCATTTTCCTGGATGAGGAGGATAAAAAAGGAGATACCGTTTACTGTTCCTACTGCGGCTCTCCGCTTAAATTGTCCGCTAAAAAAGATGATGAAGAACTCATGGCTGAAGAAGAGGATTAAAAGGCGAAATGAAACCGTCCCGATATATCTTTATCCTCCTGGGTTTCATCTCCATCATCAGCCAGATAATCCTGATGCGCCGGCTGATGGTAATCTTTTCCGGCAACGAGCTCAGCGTGGGAGTGGTGCTTACCAGTTGGATGCTCTGGACCGGGGTGGGGAGCATCCTTTTCGGTCGGCTGACCGAAGGCCTGAAAAGAGTTTACCTTGTTCTCTCGCTAACCCTGATGGGCGTGGTTATCCTCTTCCCGCTGACCCTTCTTTTAACCTTCTGCCTCAAGCCGATTCTGGGGATCCCGCTCTCGCAGATAGTTGGGCTGCCCACGATCATTATTTCCACCGGCGTCATCCTGGGGCCCCTGTGTATCCTCCTGGGTTTCTCCTTTGTTCTCTGCTGCCGGCTGTTTCCCGAAGACAGCTCAGTAAATGTTGGGCGGGTATATCTATGGGAGGCGCTGGGCGCGGCCCTGGGAGGGATTAGCTTTAACTGGGTAGCCATCCCCCTCCTTTCCCCCTTTCAGTCTATTCTTATCCTCGATCTGATTATCTCGATAACGATCTGGTGGCTTCTTAAGCAGGGAGGCAAGACCAGAGGGGCCAGGCCGGTCCGGCGAGTAGTAATGTGGTTGCCTCTTGCTCTGGCCGGGGCCTCCCTGGCTTTACTGATCCTGCCTCAACCGATCTTAGATCTCGACCTCGTTGCCCAGAAGATTCGCTGGCGCGGCTTTAATCCGATCTACACTACCGATTCCCGCTACGGCAGCATTACTCTGACCCGCACTGGCGGAGAATATACTCTTTTCTACAACGGATTTCCCTCCTTTACCTATCCTGATCCTATGCATTCGGAGGAGGTTGCCCACCTGGCGATGCTGGAGCATCCCCGGCCCCGGGAGATCCTTCTGGTTGGAGGAGGACTTAATGGGGTGGTGGATGAACTTCTAAAATATCCCCTCACTCGACTTGACTATGTTCAATTGGATCCGGAGATAAATAAGGTGGAAAAGGAAGAGATACCTCATACCCAGGAGCTTCTCCGGGACGGGCGTCTGCAGACATTTAACCTGGATGGTCGCTATTTCATTAACCAGCAGCCACCAGGGAGCTATGACCTGGTCATTATCAATCTCTCCGGGCCCGATACCGCTCAGCTCAACCGATTTTATACCCTTGAATTCTTTGAAGAGGTAAAGAGAATTTTGAAAGAAGGAGGCACTCTGGCTACCAGTGCCGGTGAGCCCGCTAATTATATCAGCGATGCCCAGGCCCGCTTTTTAGCCTGCATCTATGGAACTCTGCGTAGATCTCTGAAAGAAGTGGTAATCCTTCCTCTGAGTCGAAATTACCTGATTGCCACTGAGACCAAAGGATACCTTACCTCTGACTATCAACAGATCCTCCAGCGCCTTCACTTAAGGAAGATTAAAACCAGGTTCTTCCGAGATTACTACCTTCGCTACAACCTTTCCGCGGAAAGGGTTAATTACACCCGGAAGCGGGTCGAATCGGAGCTGAATAGAGGCTTTGCCCTTAATCTGGACCTTAAACCGATAGCTTACCTTTATAATACCCTACACTGGGAGACTCATTTTAACCTCGAGAGGGCAAGGCTCCTTAAGTGGCTTGACCGGATAAAATTCTATCACTGCCTTGCTGCTCTGATCCTCTTAATTCTGCCGGTTCTGATCTGGCTCAGGATCCGGCCCGGGAGGGAGATTGGCGGGGTGATCTCTGCCATCGGGGCAATGGGGTTTGTTAGTATCAGCACTGAGATCGTTATCCTGCTCAGCTTTCAGATAATTTACGGCTATATGTTCTATCAATTGGGATTGATTGTGACTGCCTTTATGGTGGGACTGAGCTTGGGGGCAATATTGGCCCGGAGGTTTCTGGAAAGGAAGGTTAATTCGTATCGGGTATTTCTTATCTCCCTTCTTTCCCTTGCCCTTTATCCCTTACTGTTGTGGGCAGCCCTGAGTCTTCCCCTGAACAACTTAGCAGAGATCTCGGCCACCCTGGTCTTTATGCTTCTGACTCTGGTAGGGGCGGTTATCTGCGGATTAATCTTCCAGTTGGGAGCGGATATCTTCATCCAGAAGGGGGAAGGGATAGGTTTTTCCGCCGGCTGGATCAACGGCGCTGATCATCTGGGGGCGGCGCTCGGGGCCCTTTTTACCAGTGCGATCTTAATCCCGATCTTTGGTCTGATAAATACCCTTATCTTTTCAACAATTTTGGTCTTTCTTTCCCTGCTGATACTCCTGATGGGTAGAAAGATAGCCAAATCCCAATCTGTTAAATAACAGGGAATAGCAGGGACTATAATTCGCTGACCAAATCCCAATCCTTCGAGACGCCCCGATGCCCATCGGGGCTCCTCAGGATCTCGGTTCTTTTCGTGTAATTCGTGGTTCAAATCCTAATCCAATTCCTTCAACAAGCATTTGTAATTTGCAAAGGGAACTCCATGTAAATAATGTTTGATTTTTAGGAGTTTAGAGATATAATTTATTTAAACTTGGATTTTGCTCAGGATAAAGGGTTTAAGATGGCAGGTAGGAAAAAAGATTCCTTGGTGGTGGTTGATCCTCTCCAGAGGTACCTGCAGGAGATCAGCCGCTTTCCTCTGCTTTCCCGGGAAGAGGAATGTGAACTGGTGAAGAGACTCCGGGAGCAAGAGGATATCGAGGCCGCCAAAAAGCTGGTTACCTCTAATCTCCGCCTGGTTGTTAAGATTGCGATGGAATATCGCTCGGCCTATCATAATGTCCTTGATCTTATTCAGGAAGGGAATATTGGCCTGATGAAAGCCGTGAGCAAATACGACCCGGACAAGGGTGCCCGATTGTCATACTACGCTTCCTGGTGGATCCGGGCTTATATACTCAGGTATATCCTGGACAATTTTAGATTGATTAAGCTGGGAACAACCCAGGTGCAGAGAAAGTTATTTTATAACCTAATGAAAGAAAAGAAAAAGATTGAGGAGATGGGTTACTATCCCGAGCGTAAGCTGCTGGCAGAGAGCCTGGGTGTTAAAGAGGAAGAAGTGGATGAAATGAGCTTAAGACTCGGCAGCAGCGAGATCTCTTTAGACCAGCCGGAGGATCACTATTCCGGGAGTATCCAACTGGAATTTCTGCAGAACCATGATGTTCCGCTTGATGAGCAGCTCTCCGATGCTGAGTTTAAGGATATTTTATCTGAAAAGTTTGAGGAGTTCTCCCGGAGCCTCGATGAGCGAGAGTTAAGCATCTTTAAGGAGCGGCTGGTGGCAGAGGTTCCGGTAACTCTCCAGAAGATTGCCGATAGATATGGAATCAGTAAAGAATGGGTCCGCCAGCTCGAGGATAGAATCACTAAGAAACTCCGGACATTCCTCCAGGACAAATTGGAATAGGTCTAACCGTTTCGTATTCTGCCTCTCTATTTCTTCCCAGTTTGCTTCTCCTTAGCAGGCTTCCTCCCTCCTTTCGCCTCCCGGGCCCGCTTGCGTAGATAAAAGAACAGGAAAATGGAGGCGAGCGCAACCGGGATGCTGATGAACTGGGAGGAGGAAAGGGAAAAGCCGGGAAAACTGGGAAAGCTTCCCATGGCAATAACAAAGCCTCGGGGATCGTCTCGGAAGATCTCAATTATCGAGCGGGTAATGGCATAAAGGAAAAAGAAGCTGACCGTAATCTGACCCTCGAATTTTTTGAATCTACGCAAACCTAACAAAATCAGGAATAATATTAACCCGTTCAGGGAGGAATAGAGCTGGGTGGGATGCAAAGGAACATCCAGAGCTGCCAAGCTCACCGGATTCTTGAAGGTTACTGCCCAGGGAAGATCAGTTGGTTTCCCATAACAGCAACCGGCTGAGAAGCAGCCGATCCGCCCAAAGAACAGCCCCAGGGCTCCTCCCGTAACTAAAATATCGCTCACCTTCCAGGAATTAAGCTTGTGCCGGTACATAAAAACGGCGGCAATGATAATTGAGAGAATAACCCCTCCGTAGAAGACCAGCCCCCCTTTCCAGATCTTTATAATTTCAGTCGGGTACTTAATATATTCCTTGATATTAACCAGGATGAACATTAGCCGTGCCCCCACAATGGCAGCAATCAGGATCCAGAAACACAGATCCAGAATCTTCTCCGGATCCTCGCCGACCCTCCGGGCCTCGCGCAGGGCATAGCTGATACCTGCCAGGAAGCCAATAGCCACGAAAACCCCGTAGGAGTAAAGAGTAAAATCCCCGATCTTGAACAGTATTGGGTGCATTGAGCCTTTTTAAATGTTTCTGCGTCTCCGGGTCTCTCCACCTGAGTGGGGTGAAGCCTGACCGCAGACGTTACTTATGTCCTTCTTTCGAACTGCTTATTACCTCCAGCAAAAGCAGGATTACCCCGATGGTTATTGCCAGGTCAGCAATATTGAAGGCGGGCCAGTGATAATAATCATACCAGTGAAGATCCAGAAAATCAATCACATATCCCAGGCGGATTCTATCAACGAAGTTACCCAGGGCCCCTCCCATGACTAAGGATAAGGAGAAGCTCAGGAAGCTCTGCTGGGCCTCGAGCTTGCTAAAGAAGAAAAGGATCATCAATATTGCCAGAATGGATATGCCTAAGAATAATGGGGTTCGAACCGGGGAGCTCAAATTGGAAAGCAGGCCAAAAGCGGCCCCGGCATTCTTAATGTAGTTTATCTGGAAGAAGTTTTTCAGGATCGCCACCGGCTGGTGGGGTAGAAAATAAGTACTGATGAAGTATTTACTTAACTGATCAATCAGGAGAACCCCCGGTGCAACTACGATTAGGATAAGATATTTCTTTTTCATTTAGTTTTTAATACTTGGAGGCACCTTTCACAGGTATGAGGATGCCCCTCATCAGTGCCTACCGAGGTACAGTAGTTCCAGCAGCGTTCACATTTCTGGCCTTCGGCTCGGAGAACCTGAATCTTTAATCCTTCAATTACCTGGCTTTCATATCCTTCCTCACCTAAATTGTGCTCAAGGCTCACCTGAGAGACAATGAACAGAGCTGGTAATTCCTGAAGATACCCTTCCAGAAAGGAGTGAAGCTTTTCCGGGGATTGAATATTTATCTTGGCTTCAAGGGAGGAACCAATGAGCTTTTGCTGACGGGCCTGCTCCAGTGCCTTAAGCACCTCGTGGCGAACCCTGAGCAATCTCTCCCATCTCCCGGCCAGATGATCGTCGAGATGCTCTTTTCTTACCTCGGGGAATCTGGCCAAATGCACACTTTGCTGCTGGTTCCCGGGAAGATAGCCCCAGACATCCTCAGCGGTAAAGGAGAGAATAGGGGCCATCAGCCTTACCAGGGCCAGGGTAATCTCCCAGAGAACAGTCTGGGCAGAGCGCCGCGCCGGGGAATTGGCAGAAAAGGTATAGAGCCGATCCTTGAGAATATCCAGATAAAATGAGCTCAGGTCAACCACACAAAAGTTATGCAGGGAGTGATAAATGATATGGAATTCAAACTCATCATATGCCTTGCGTATCCGGGCAACCAGCATGTTCAATCGATGTAGAAGGAATCGGTCGATCTCGAGAAGCTCTTGGTAATCTACGCTATCCTTCTTCGGATCGAAATCATAAAGGTTACCCAGGAGAAAACGGAAGGTATTGCGGATCTGGCGATAGGCCTCGGTAAGCCGCTTAAGGATCTCCATCGATAGCCGGATATCCTCTCGATAATCCTCGGCCGCTACCCAGAGGCGGAGAAGGTCGGCCCCATATTTATTAATTATCTCCTCCGGAGGAATCACATTCCCCTTGGACTTGGATATCTTCTCTCCCTTACCGTCGACTACAAAGCCGTGAGTAAGGACTATCCGAAAAGGGGCAGCCCCCCGGGTTCCCAGGGCGGCCAGAAGGGAGCTCTGAAACCAGCCCCGGTGCTGGTCACTCCCTTCTAAATATAGATCTGCCGGCCAGTAAAGGGAATCTCTGCCTTCCAGGACGGCAGCATGGCTTACTCCGGATTCGAACCAGACATCAAGGATGTCCTCTTCCTTTTCAAACTCTTTCCCTCCACATTGGGGACACCTGGTGTTTTCCGGGAGAAGCTCGGAGGCGGGAAGGGAAAACCAGCTATCTGCCCCTTCCTTCTCGAAGCGCCGGGCAATATGGTCAATTGTATCTTTATCCTTCAGGATAAACCCGCAGGCGGAACAGTAAAAGACGGTGATGGGAACCCCCCAGGAGCGCTGGCGGGAAATACACCAGTCAGGTCGGCTCTCCACCATCCCATAGATTCTCTCCTTTCCCCAGCGGGGAATCCACTCCACTTCATCAATACTTCTCAGGGCCCTCTTTCGCAGGTCATCATGATCCATCGAGATCAACCATGGGTCGGTGGATCGAAAGATCACCGGATTTTTACATCGCCAGCAGTGAGGATAGGAGTGCTCAATCATTTCCTCCTTCAAGAGGGCCCCGACTTCCTTTAATTTCTGGTTAATCCGGCTATTTGCTTCAAATACATCCATGCCTGAGAAGAGAGCTACCTCCCTGGTGAACCGCCCCTCATCATCTACCGGAGAGTAAACCTCAAGACCATACTTCAGGCCGACCTCATAATCCTCCTGACCATGGCCCGGGGCGATGTGGACACACCCTGTTCCTGCCTCCAGGGTGACCAGTTCCCCGGTAATGATCAGGGAGTCCCGTTCAATGAAAGGATGCCGACAGATAAGGCCATCGAGCTTTAGGCCGGGAAAACTTTCAACGAGCCGATAACCTTTTATATCCAGCTCCATTACTACCTGGGCCAGGAGTCCTTCAGCCACGATAAATACTTCTCCTTCAACCTCCACCGCTACATAGGTAAGCTGGGAATGAAGGGCAATGGCCAGGTTGGCCATAAGGGTCCAGGGGGTGGTTGTCCAGATGACCACCGAGACCTTTTTCCCTTTCAAGGAGGGAAAGAGCTTACTTAGGTCAGATGCTACCGGAAACTTAACATAGATGGAGGGTGATCGGCGATCCTCGTATTCCACCTCGGCCTCGGCCAGGGCGGTCTGACATGAGGTACACCAATACACCGGCTTCTTTCTTTTATAAAGGGCCCCCTTACCGACAAACTTCGCCAGTTCCCGGATAATAGTTGCCTCATATTCAGGGCTCATCGTCAGGTAAGGTTCCTGCCAGAGGCCAAAGACACCTAAGCGTTTGAACTCTTCCCTCTGAATATCAATAAATC
>JAUWWP010000118.1 GCA_030616835.1 Deltaproteobacteria bacterium
AGGGGGTGGTAAGCGGATTAACCTAAGAGCCTATGAGAGTAAAACTAAAATAAAGGAGGATAAGAGATGTTTAGATCGAGGAATGAGATAAGGAAAATTTTTACAATTTTGCTGGTAGCATCCTTTGCCTTAGCCCTTTCAGTCGTCCCCATCCTGGCTGAGGAGGACGAAGCGGTGGAGGAAGAGGGGCTGAAGGAAGAAAGGCTGGAGGAAAAGGCACTGATGAAGGAGGAGGGACTGAAAGAAGAGGAGCTGGAAGAAGAGGAGCTGAAGGAAGAGAGGAAAGTAGGACTGGGTTTCTTTTTCCCGGCAATGGTGGTTATGCCAGTGGACATTGGCACATTACCGTCGAGTGTTGACTTGTTATGGAAGAAATCGGAACTGGATCTCTACCCGGAGCTCTCCATCGGCCTTAAATACCTGGTAAGTGACACAATTGGGATTGAGCCACTTCTTCTGATTAAGTACACCTCTGCTGACTTCTCTGCTGACTTCCCGGGCACCTACCCTGAGGAAACACAATTAGGCCTCGGGTTAGGTTGTAAGCTATATTATAACCTCGTCCATAGTAGAAGGGTAGATTTTTACCTGGCCGGTGGTGCCGGTGGTGTTTATGGGAGAAAAACTGCTAAAAATGATATTGAGACCGAGATGTCTATGAGCTCTCTCGACTTCTACTTTATGGGATACATGGGGGCAGAGGCGTTCTTCTTTAAAATCCTTCCCCGGTTAGGCTTCACCCTTGAATTAGCCTTTCCAGTAGCTGCCTATAATTCTGAGACGGAGGAAACCACCCCAAAGGGAGGAACTACTACCAAGAGTGAAGAGAAGGTCTTTGGGGTCTTGCTTGACAGCGCGGCTTTGAATTTTGGGATACACTATTACTTCAAGTAGTGGGCGAGTCTTAAAAGGGGGGGGCTTCAATAAGGTGGCGAAGGCCACTAAAATAGTGGATAGCCGGTCCACCTGATTCTCCGCCTGAAGCGGATTGTAAATTGCAAAGTGCAAAATGAAAAATTCAAAGGTAATAGATTTCAGATTCCAGATCTGAAATCTGTAGGGGATTTAGTCATTCCAGTATGGAAAACTTGGAGGATTTTTGAGGGAACTTCATGGTTGAAATGAATGGAAAAGGGTGGTAATCTATTAGTAGAGTTGGGTTGGAAAGATGACCAAAGAAAAAGAAGAAACTGCTTCCCCCAAAGCTAAGCCTGGCCTGAGCTTTGATCAGATTCTTGAGGAGATTCACCGGGAAGGGGAGAGTGGTTCCCCGGTCAGGGATACGATCTCGCTAACGCGAACCACCCAGATGATTGTGACAAGAGAGCAGAGATTCAGAAAGAGGTACGCCTCGGCAGTAAAAAGATTAATCAAGAGCTTCCCCGAGGAAGTCATTAATACCATAAGAGAACAGATCCTGGTTAGATCCATCAGCTACTCAGCCTATGTTGACCGCAACTGCACCCTGATTAAGGAAGGAGAATTAATAATCGGTTACGGCGATTACAATGCCTTTGGAAAGATCCTGCTTGATTTAGAGGGACTCCGGGAGTCTGCGGATCCTCCTCAGCTTGCTCGTCAGCAGGCGATCTGGCTGCTTCTTTACCATCGGCTCCGCTTGATACCTCCGGCCCCGGTGCTGCTGAAATGCGCCGAGAAACTCGGCCTGCCTCTGGATCATATCCGGAGGCTTTCTCGAGCATTCCTGGAAGAGCTAATTCCCTGGTTAGAGAAGGAATACGGCCAGGAGGTCTTTGGCCGGGGAGCCGAACAAAGGAAAAAGTTCGACGAAGTTTTGCGCCGATATGCCTGCCCGGAAGACAGTCAGGAATATCGAAATTATGTGAGTAAAAATACCATCATCCTGGCGGTAGCCGATTACGCCACCTACCCCGGGTCAGGACGGCGGAGACCCTCGGTTAAATCAGGGAAAAAGATCTATCAGATCACGGCTGACGCCCGGGATTCAAAGGGCTTCTTCCCCCGGGAGTTTTTGGCAGTGGCCGGGAGGAAGAGAGATAGATTATTCAAACAGAATGTCTCCTCCCTATTTACTGCGAGGACAAAAAGAGGCGAACGGTATGCGGTCTCCCATGTGCTCGACCAATTTGCTGAGGAGAAGCCGGATAAATTCCTCATCGCTCTGGTCGGGACCGAAAAAGAGGCCCATAGTTATGCCGCCTATGTTAATACCAACGCTTACCGGGATAAGAAGAGAAAAGTTCAGGTAGTTCCAATCGAACAGGTAGAGGCCAAACCTCTGCCTGCCTTAATCTCGGTAATCAGGGATCAGGATTAAGATGCCCAGTTCCTCCGTAGAGATTAAGCCCGGCTATGAGCTTGAGGACTGCGTTATCCTCGGGAAGATCGGCCACGGAAAGATGGCTGAGATCTTTAAGGCGATTCAGATAATTGCCCCGAAAACAGATCTGAGGAGATTGGTCTATCTTCTGCTTCGCACCTCAACCATCGAACATCAGCTCATCCAGTGTTTCCGCCGCCTGGAACGGCTGCAAAGAATTGACAAAATAGAGTTTCTCTCCGAGATCAAAAATTTGAAGGAAGAGATTGCCGGACTCAAGGGAAAATTAAGCAGGGAAAACCCGATCCATAATTCCTCAGATATTGAGAAGATCGCCGCGCAGTCCGGGATTGGCTCTTCTGTAAGATTGGTGGCGGCGAAATATCTCTCTTATGAGAGGGCCGAGTCCAAGGAAGAGAATATCACCCTGGAGGATTTTGAGAAAGAAATGAGCCTGCACTCCCTCCTTAATCACGAAAATATTGTTCAGGTTTACCGGACGATCAGGACTCGTGACGGGCTCTGGATCATCGAAGAGCTGGTGGATGGAGCTGATCTCAATTATCTCCTGAACGACCAGAAAAGGCTGGAAGCCCAGCCCCAGCCGCTGGATCCCCAGGTGGTGCTTCCCCTATCCTATTATGCTGCCTTGGGACTGGATCATGCGCACAGCCGGGGGGTGATCGATCGGGATATCAAGCCGGAAAACATGATAGTAACTTATACCGGGGGGATGGTAAAGATAGCGGACTTTGGCAGTGCGGAGAGATACTATCCGGACTTAGGCCGATCCCAAACCTCTGATCTTTTCAGTACCAGCCTGGCCTACGCCTCTCCGGCAATCGTGGATTGTGCTGATTTTAATTCCTCGGGGGAATTTGTGGGGATCAAACCCGGCAAGCAGATTATCCTTGATCCCCGGGATGATATTTACTCCCTGGGGGTAACCATGTATAAGCTGCTTACTGCCCGGCTTCCTTTTGTGAGTCCTTCCGGGAGAGGCGACCACCTGGTATATTTGATCAGAAAGGCTAAACCCAATCCCCTGAAGGACTATAATCCGCTGATTACTACTGAGGTACAGAGGATAGTGTCTAAATGTATCAAGAAAGACCCGGATAACAGATATCAAACTGCAAGAGAGCTCGCCTCGGATATCTTCACCTATTTGCAGGGGAAGGGGATGCTGTTAGCTGAATACAAGAGCAGGATCCACGACTTTATGAAATATGCCTGGGAAGAGCGGGATCGTTTCTACCACAGGAGGATTTCTGGCGCCGGGGAACAAGCAATTGAAGACACCTCCATCGGAAGAGCGGATAACTCCAAGGCTTAAAAAATGGTACCGGAGTTTGAGGATACATTAATCAGCCACCCCAAAGAGATTCCTTCTGTCCGGGGAGGCCGGATTGTTAAATCGCCCAGAGAGATTTATGCTTACTTCGCTCATCTTACCGAGACCGGCCGACTCACTTTTCTCCGCCGCAGTAAGGAAGAAGAGCCTTTTACCCGTCTGAATGAACTCATTGATGCCAGTTCTAATCATCTCATTTATGAGGAATTTGGGAAATATCTTGAACTGCCCGGAGTGGGGGTAGTTGCCTGCGGAAGAACGGCGAAAGATCCCGCTCACCCGCAACTCAGCCTGAATTGCTTTGATGATAAGGATATCAGTGGACTGCGGGAAGAAAAATGTCAGGGGTTTTTCTATGTCAAAGAGGTCAAGAATGAAGGCACCTATCTCTACTGGTCAGATCCGGCAAGCACCAATGGATCCTCGGTTAGCCTGCTGGAGAGAGATATCGAGGAGGTGATCGATAAATTCAGGACCGAGCTCATACTGGATGACCTCTCGGGAAAGGAGGTTTTGTCAGCCGAGGAGTTCTCTCGATACTGCGAGCATCTCCGGGAGGCCTATCAGCAAAAGAAGCGGGTAGTAATCTTTACCCGATATAACTCCACTGTCTATCCTGACCGGGAAGAGGGAAAGATAAAATATGAGCCTCACCCCGAATACGAGCTTCACTCCGCCAATGAAAAGACCTACCGGATCAGGCATATATGTCTGTTTGACATTAACCAGCCCAAGCAATCAGTGCTTATTGGGTCTGGCAGTCTTCGCGGCCATCGTTATCAGAATTTAATCCTGGTTACCACCTCCAGAATAAGTGCAAAAAAGTAATGAATGATATGATAAAAAAGATAACGGAGAGGTATAAAAGGGAACTAAATACTCTTTTGGGGGAGGAGAAAAAGCTCCTCCAGCAGGAGCTAATTAACCGACTGGATTCGATCTTAATCGAGTGCTTAGCAGAAGCTAAAAGGGTAGCTCCTGAAGATAAAAGAGTGATAAGGCTGCCCCGGAAGGGAAAACTCAAAATATTTGCTGACTTACACGGGAACTGGAGGAACTACTCCCGGATAAAAAAGATTTTTATCGGAAGCGATAAGGATTGCTATCTGGCACTGCTGGGAGATTATATCCACGGCTCTCCCGGCTACCCGGAAGAATCAGAAAGGGTTCTGGATGACTTGATTGGACTTAAAAGAAGATATCGGAAAAGGGTAATCCCCCTGTTAGGGGATCATGAGCATTCCCATATTGGTGGTCCCAGCGTTAGCAAACACGGAGTGGATCAAACCCTTGCCTTTGAGTACAGATTGAGCCAGGACAAGATTAAAAAATATAAGAATTTTTTCCGCAGCCTTCCCCTGTTGATCAAAACCGGAAGTGGCATAGTCATCTCTCACAGCGGTCCGGTCCGGGCCTTCATTAGCAAGGAGGTAAATCTGATAGACGAAATAAACATGATTAGTTATGATGATTCTATTAATATGGACCCTTATGAATTTCGGGATAACACCATCCTGGGTAATCTGCTCTGGAATAGAATCTTTGACCCCAAGGATGCTCGCACCTTCCTGGAGTCCCTGAGCCAGGATGGAAATAAATGCTTTCTCACCGTATACGGGCATACCCCGGTAGATGGTTACCGAATGGTTGGGAATAATCAGCTCATTCTTTCTCCTCAGTGCTTTTTGGAGATTGATCTGTCGGAGAGGATCGAAAGTGTCCAGCAATTAAAAAAGGGTAAGCATATAAAGAAATTACGATGAACTGATTATCGGTTTTCGGCAACCACTTTAACCATTGCCTCCAGGTTAATCCGGTAGGGCCTTTCCCCTTGCATTATCTTCCCCTTCTGGTAATCCTCCCTGGCAATCACTTCTACCACTTCCTTCATTTCTCCATGTCTATCCAGATACCTTTTGATCCTCTCTTTAAAGTCTCTGGTCTCTTTGATTGAGCTCTCCAGATACCCTTCTACCTCCTTTCCGATAAGAATCCCTCCGTGGGCGAGGCCGATAATCTTTATCGGATACTGCGCCATTCTCCGGAGGGATGTTAGGTAATCGGAGTAGCTGGAAAGAAACTGCGGCTGAATCTTTCCCTCGGCATCAGGAACCCCTCCGGCCTCGGAGAAAAAGAGGGCCTGATCCTTTTTAAGGTAATAGGAAAGGCAGCAGCGGGTGTGCCCCGGAGTGGAAATTACCTTTATCTTAGCCCCTTTGCCCAGATCGATAAGATCTCCATCCTTTAGGATCGTATCCACCTCCAGTCCTTTGAAGGAGATATCTGTCCCCGGAGGGAGCTCCATGCCCTTCTCCAACCCGGAACTAAGTGATTGGATAAGCTCAATTGCCCTGGGATTGAAGAATACCTGGCTCGCCACTTCCGATGCCCCTATTTTTAGCCCGGGGATATTTCGTTTCAGAAAGGGGGAAGAGCCACAGTGGTCAAAATGGGAGTGAGTAAGTAGATTGAGGTTGAGATCCCGGGGATTGCCCAAATACTTCTCAAGATCCTTTAGGATAAAGGGGCCGCAGATGGTTACCCCGGAATCAATAAGGGCAGTGCGTCTGCCTTTGATCAAATAAACCGGAAAGGCCATATTACCGAGAAAGTATATCCTCTCGGTGATCTTCCCACTCTGATAGATCCACACTTAAAACCTCTTTAAAATCCCATCCGCCTTAATCCCAAATTAAGTATAACAATTTGAGTTCTCACCTGTCTATATTTTTTCGATAAAGCCGGTGGTTTCGTTGTCAATCTGACAAAAATAGGTTATAAAAAAATTAGGGAAACTCCAACTTGTCGGTAAAATGAATTTGAATCCAATTTTGATCAGAATTCTCTTTATCCTTGCGCTGATTACCATTGCTGCCTCTAATCTCCGTGATTTCTACCTCGAAAAGAAGGTGGAACCCACTGAGGAGCAGTTACTGGCTATCCTGCCGAATGCTGCTTCCTTCAGCCCGGAGATGGGAGACCCTCCCCACTATGAGGGTCATTCATCCCCCGGGGAAAAGCTTATTGGGGCTGCTTATCTAACCAACCATATTCCTCCCCGGGTAGTGGGGTATGTCGATACCATCGAGCTTCTGGTAGGAATGGATCGGGACGGAACCATCATCGGGGTAGAGCTATTAAGGGATAAGGAAAGCCCGGCCTATATGAAGATGCTGCGGGATGAGGACTTCCTTAGTCAGTTTACCGGGCTTAAGATCCAGGATGGTCTCGAGGAGCTTGACGCCGTTACCGGGGCTACCATCTCCTCAGAGGCAATTATCAAGGATATTCGCACCAGTTCTAATTTAATTGCGCAGAAGCTCTTTGGGATCGAGGTTGCCAAGAAGGAGGCCGTAACCAGTCCAATTGAGAATTTCTTTCAGACCGAGGTTTACCTGGTCATGGGTGTTCTTGCCTTTGGGCTGCTTGCCTTCTTCGTCAGGGGATTAAGATACGGGCGGCAGATATCCCTGGGATTAGGGTTGATCTTTCTGGGATTTTATCTTCAGACCCCCCTGACCATGGATCATCTGGTAAACCTACTCCACCTCCACCTTCCCTCTTTAGCCAACCCTATCCTCTTAATTCTCCTCATATTCGTCTTGCTAACCAGTCTATTTTTCGGTAACATATATTGTAGTTATCTCTGTCCTTTTGGTGCACTGATGGATTTTTTATCCCGCCTGTTTCCTAACCGGATGAAGGTGTCCTCCCATCTCTGGAAGAGCTGGGGTCGGATCCGTTTCTATTTACTTTTTGCGATAAT
>JAUWWP010000026.1 GCA_030616835.1 Deltaproteobacteria bacterium
CGATTGGTCACATCGCAGATATAAGTGTGGGTCTCAGCCCCCAGAGCCTTCAGCTCCCCTGCCGTCTTATCCAGCTCTTCCTGCCGCAGGTCCCAAAGAACAATTCGGGCCCCATCCCGGGCAAACAAGCGGGCGACCTCTCGCCCCATTCCCAGAGCCCCACCAGTAATCAAAACAATCTTTCCTTTTATCTCACTCATTTCTAACCTCCTTAAAGATTTTCTTGCTCAATTATCATTGAGAGGTGTTTCAAGAAATTTCGCCGGAGAGTCTACAGTATTGTTAATCTCAGGAATTACTCCCCCTCTCATCCCCCCATATCCTTGACGATCTGGCTTAATTCAGGAGACAGGGGAGGAAGGTAGTCCAGCCAATCGGTCGGTTGAGACGGAAGTGGGAACTGCGGGAAGTTTTCTTTTATGAATCCACGAAATGTGGCTCCCATATTGGCCATTAACTTCAAATAATTCGGGATCGTTTGCCTAATTTCTTTACTCACCTTTTCTCTATTTTCCCATATCTTCTCCATCCCCGCCAGTAGCTTCTCCCCTAACCCACTCTCGTCAACTTCAAAATAATAATCCCTAAGATGCCCACTTTCCTCCAGGAGGTTACGCAGTCTTTCATCCATTGAGACTGCCAGGGAAGGAACTCCTGCGGGCATCGAAAGCACGCGCGCATGATAACGGGAAGTAATCAACATAGAAAGAGACCTTAAAATCGCAGTTATCTGGTAACCGTCATAGGTCATGGAATCAAAAATCTGAGCCGGCGTCTTCAACGCTTTCTGTAGCGATAAGCAAGCATTAGCAGAATAACCAATAAAATCGTTAAAATCCATTCCGATAATAATAACCTGAGCATTATGAGCTCGGGCGAATTCATCTACGGAGGAGGCGATACCGGTTATGTAATTATCGAAGTCCCTTCTTCTTTCCTTAGAGGTTGTGTAAAAATAGTACTTCTCGTAATGATAATCTCTCAGTTTTCTTCTTGCCGGGAGAGTCATTAAATTGACTAAGTTCGGTCTAACCGGCCAAAAAAATGGATTAATTGGTGCCACCCCGATTATTGGTCTCTTTCCATCCCACCCTGCCTTTTCCTTAAGTTCCTTCTCCGCCCACTCTTTTGTAGTAGGGGGAAAAAGCCAGGCGGTATCGGTGCCGATTTCTCCTTTAAGTCCCATACTTCTTATGATCTCGAGGGAAGGCTTGGTTCGGGCAATAAAATATGTTTGGGTGCAAAGTTTCCGGGCAAGTTTGTAAACGAAGGGATCCATATCCCCGGCTTCCGAGCCGTAAGCAATGCAGGGTTTGCCCTGTTCTCTCATCACCCCGGCAGCCTCAATGAAAAATAGGGTAAGTGCATTGGCGAACTTACTCTTCAGGCAGCTCCCCTCCGAAAGCGCCGCTAAGTGATAGGATGAGCATTGCTTCAAAAGCGGCATAAAGTAAACCGAGCTGAACTCTACTAGTTCGGCGTTGGTAGGAGGCTGGTAATAAACTTCGCTGTTCTTGATGTTCAAAGTCATAATCCCGATCTCTATATTCTCTTTACCTAAAATATGATTAAATTGATCTACCATCGGAACAACACGAACATCGGCCCCGGTATTCCTCTTTCCATTATAACCAACCAGGAGGATCCTTAGTTTCTCCCCCGGTTGCCATACCTCGAACGAAACCCTTTTTGATCCTTTAACCACTAAATTAACTATTGATGCTGCTAATCGATCCATGTTAAAACTCATAATGCTACCTCCTTCTTCATTCATTTACCTTTGTTATTATAATCTTTTATGCCCTGGATTACAACCCTAACCCGACATACTGAGCCCTCCGGATACGCTCAGTACCTGCCCGGTAATGTAGCGTGACCCATCCATAGCAAAGAAAGCTACCGCATACGCAATATCCTCTGGCTGAGCAAACCTCCTCAATGGTATAGACCTTTCAATGGCCTCCAGGATTTTCTTTCCCCTCTCCTCCTTCATCATATCATCCAATAAAGGGGTTTTAGTAGGGCCTGGTGAGATGCAATTGACTGTAATTCCATATCTTGCAGTTTCCCTGGCTATCGATTTGGTAAAGGCAATTATCCCCCCCTTGGTTCCAGAGTAAACTGCCTCCCCGGAGGAGCCTACCCTTCCGGCATCGGATGAGATATTTATTATCCTCCCTCCCCCCCGGTTTATCATTACCTCAAGCACAGCCTTGGTACATATAACCGGGCCCAAATAGTTTATTTTTATAATCTTCTCCCAGAAATTCAGGTCGGTTTCCATAAATGGGACTATCCTATCCCATCCGGCATTATTTACCAGAATATCAACTTTCCCAAATTTCTCTAATACCGTCTCAACGCCTTTCTTGACCTTAGCCTCATCTGTGATATCCACCAGAAGCGAAAGGGCATTCACACCATGGACCTTAACCCCCTCCGCAGTCTTTTGAGCCTCTTCGGGCTTTACATCAAAAATAGCTACATCAGCACCCAGAGAGCCGAAGGTCTCGCAAATAGCCCTTCCTATCCCACTGGCCCCTCCAGATATAATTGATTTTTTAGATTTTAGATTGTATATTTGTCGAGTAGGCATCTTCAACAACCTCCTTTCCCCCCCCCGATGCCCATCGGGGGGTTAACGCCACTAAATCCCCCCCCCGATGGGCATCGGGGGGAGTTAGGGGGGATTTTCATACTTTACTCCCGGTATTTTGAAAAATCGGGCTTACGCTTCTCAAGAAATGAACTCATCCCTTCCCTGAACTCCTCAGTAGCATAGACCTGATTCAAGAGTTCCATGCCATGGGTATAGGAGGGATATAGAGCATCGGATTCAAAGTTAAGGGAGAGCTTTGCAATTCTCAGGGACTGAGGGCTGAGCTCCATTATTCTCTTGCACCAGTTCTCTATCTCTTTTTCAAAATCCTTCTCGGAAACTACCTTATTTATCCATCCCATCCCCTCTGCCTCCGGTGCCTTATACCTCTGGCAGAGAAAGATTATCTCCCTGGCCTTTTTATCTCCCACAAGCCTGGGAAGCATCTGAGTTCCAGCCATAATTGGTATGCTTCCTACTGTGGGACCTACCTGACCAAATTGGCTTTTTTCAGTAGCAATAGTAAGGTCACAAGCCAAATTTAGTTCATTTCCTCCTCCCAAGCAATATCCATTGACCGCGGCGATTATTGGTTTGGAAAGACCTCTCATTAGCCGCAATAGCCTTAACATCTTGGTCAAGAAAGGCCTTCCCGTTTTAGGGGTAAGATCCCTCATCTCCTCAACATCGCCACCGGTCGAGAAGGCTTTATCTCCCGAGCCTCTGAAAACCACAACCCCGATAGTATCATCATCATCCACATCCTCAAAGGCCTGGGTCAATTCCTCCAGGGTCTTAGACCTGAAGCTATTGTATTTCTGCGGCCGATTAATAGTTATCGTGGCTACCCCCTCCTTCTTTGCTAAAATTATATCTTCGTAGTCCATACGGGCCTCCTTTCCTCAGGGAACAATTCTTGAGCTCTAACCATATCTTTCCTCGATTCTCTCCACGCACAGCCGGGCAGAGGTAACTGCCAGATCTCCGCCCGCACCTTCCACACCTAAGCAGTCACCCGCCAGGAACAAACCTTCAATCCCGGGAACCTCAGGTTTTGGACGCTTTGCCCGGTATTGATTACAGTTAAGCTCCACGCCGTCAATAATCGGTAAGAACAGGGGTCTTCGCCATTCAATATTGCGGTCTTTTCGGGGAAACATCTCGGAGATTGTGGCTTCCAGGTGGGCAAGAATTGCCTTTGCCTTAAACTTATCTTTCGCCTCTTCCGGTGAAGTCAAGGCAGTAAAGGTCATTAGTTGCCTGCCGGGAGGTGCAACCGATGGATCGATATTGGAGGTTATTAGACCAAATATAAATGGCTCTCCCGGCAAAAGGATGATCCCGCTAACCTCAGTAATCTTCTCTTTTAAACCGTAGTCAATCGAGATTCCCGAGACGGGGGTAAGACCCATCAGCATCTCCCGAGGCCTTGCACTTACCAGGTTTTCCTCAAGAATACGGAAGAGCTGCTGGCAGGGAAAGGCACAGATCACCTGCTCGGCCTTGATGTTTTTTGACCCAACCTGGAGCCCACTTACTCTACCATTGGTTACATTTATTTTCCGGATTCTCTCTCCAGTAGTGATGCGCCCCCCAAAGCTCATTATTATCTTAGCCAATTTTTCGTGGACGACCCCGAATCCCCCAATTGGATAGCCTGAAGGTTGCCCCCCCAGGGCTACTCCTCGAATAATAAAGTCAAAAAGCTCTCCGGCAGAGGCCCGCTCCAAAAATGGGCAGACAATTCCCATTGCTGCCATCCGCAGAAAATTTTCTAATCTTGGGCTTGCCTTTATCTCTTGCAGCCATTCCTGGATGGATTTACCCATGTTCTGCTCGACAATGGTGTCCTTTTCCTGCAGAAGCCTGAAAATTTTGGGCAGATCACTCTCATCCAGGATACCTCTTTCTCTGAGCTTAGTAGGGTCTCGAGGAAGTTCGTGAAACTGCTGGCCTTCCCACCAGAGTATTTCTGGTTCTTTTAACAGGATGAGATCCAGTTGCTCCCCCAATTCAGCTAAGGTTGTGGGGATATAGCCTTTCGAACCGTTACGGATCAGATGGCATCCGTAATCGACCGTATACCCGTCTTTGTGCCAGCTTCTGGCTCTTCCTCCGATTTCTTTCGCCTTTTCATAAAGTTCGACGTGGTAACCTTTTTTGGCTAACATCGCCGCCGAGAATAACCCGGAGGTGCCCGCACCTATGATAACAACATCGGCCATTGGGTTTAATCCTTCGGTTTCTTAAACCGTTGTGCCCGGTAATAATCCCGATCTGCTCTCGAGGTTAGCGACTTCGAGGCAGCTCTGTCCTGGTAGATATAGAATCCCTTGATCGCTTCGTACGTTACCTTACGCATTAAACTGCTCCTCATCCAGCGTTCCATGCGGTATTTCGTCCGGTATTTCTGGAAGAACAACCCATCCCACTCGCTCTTTTTCTCAAAGTAGAGATTGCGGATGAGCGCACCGCTGTAGCTGGCACCTGCCACGCCGTGGCCGCTGTAGCCCAGGGAAAACAAGATGTTGTTGTGCTTTCCGGTCCGGCCGAAGGTGGGGATCCAATCAGGATTCATGAAAACCGGTCCACCCCATTGATGGGTAATCTTGATCCCCTTAAGCTGAGGGAAAAACTGAAGCAGATCCCGCTGGGCCACTTGAAAGGCATAAGCATCCTGGTCGTGGTTGAGGTTGTCGTTGTAAAAATAAAGGGCATCACCTCCGCCCATGGCGATCCGGTTGTCAGCCGTCAGCCGAAAGTAGTTAATCATCCTGAGAGAAGTTTCGATCCCTTCCCTACCCTTCCAGCCAATGGACTCATACTGCTCTTCCGTCAGGGGCTCAGTTAAAACGATGTAGGTAAAGACCGGAACCCCGAATTCTCGAAACCGCCTGTCTAACTGGGTAATGTAAGCATTGGTTCCAAGGACCATGGCCTTCGCATTGACGGTTCCGCTCGCGGTTCGGATCTTGATCCTCTCTCCTTCCTCGTAACCGAGCACCTCCGTCATCTCGTAAACATCCACGCCGAGATCCTCCACTACCCGCTTCATCTCTCGGCAAAGCTTGGCCGGGTTGAGGATGGCGCAGTGCTTGTCGTAGCAGGCCCCATAAAAAGCCTCGGTGTGAAACCGCTTGTGGAGCTCCTCCTGATCCAGAAAGACCGCCTCGGTTCCCAGACTATTATAGGTTTTAACATATTCTTTCATCTTTTCGATATGAGCCGGATTGAGCGCCATGGTCATCAGCCCGTTTTTCTCATAATCGCATTTGAGCTCATAGTTTTTGACCATGAAGTCAACATGATCGACCGCTGCCCGCTGGTATTTGTGGGCAAGCCGGGCCGCTTCCAGACCTCCGGCAAACTCGATTAGATCCATGGCGTTCTCTGCCAGTAAGGTCATGCAGAAACCACCGTTACGACCGCTGGCCCCATAGCCGATGACCTCCTTTTCCAGTAACGCTATCTTCAGAGTGGAATCTTCCTTTTTCAGAAAGTAGGCTGCGGAAAGCCCGGTGAATCCCCCCCCGATGATCACCACATCCACCTCTTGGTCCGATGCCACTGATTCGTTAGGCTTGTATTCTTCGTCCAACCAGAAGCTTTTTTCTCGGAATGACATAATTTTCATCTCCTTTATTGTCCTGACCATATAGTATAATCCTATTTTTACTAAGATAAGAACCGCTTGTCAAGAAAAAGAAAAGTTATTGACTTTGAGAAATTCGATGTTAAAATAATTTATAGCTCAGTAAACCCCGTTAGAAACTCACCCCGCAGGAGACCCACCACATTATACCAACTGTCTAACGGGGGCAAGGGTTTTTCGGGGCTCACACGGGGCTTTCTAACGGGGTAAAATCTCAGATGAAGGAGAATCCTTATGCGAGAATGTAATACCAAAGAAAATAAAGCAAAATGTAACTGCTCTTATGAACCATGTAGTAGAAAGGATATTTGCTGCGAGTGCATGAGGTATCATTGGCGGGCGGGTGAACTTCCCGCCTGTTTCTTCCCTGATGATGTAGAGAAGACATATAATCGCTCGATTGAGAATTTCATTAAAACTTACCAACAAAGAGGGCAATGGTGGTAAGTATAAAACGATGGTGGGGATCCTCCGAGTTAATAAGTATAGGGGATTAATTAAAGGAGATTATTATGGCAGGAGAAAAAATTTTGGTGGTAGATGATTCAGAGCTTATCCGCGCAGCCTTTGAGGAGAAACTTGGTGAGGTTGGATACCAGGTTGTAAGGGCATCAAATGGGGAGGAAGCGATAGAAGCGGCGAAAAAAGAGCAGTTCGATTTAGCCTATGTTGATTTAGTAATGCCTGGCATGGACGGGATAGAGACCTGCAAAGCCATCGTTGAGATCAGCCCGAAAACCAAGGTAGTGCTTATCTCTGGCTATCCAGACAGAGTGGAAGAGCGGGGGAAAGATTTCATCAGCGCGGGGGGAGAAGATATATTTCTGCTTAAACCATTTTCAAAAGAAAAATTAGTAGAAACAACCAGAGAACTTTTAAAAGCATGATTAAACGTAAACCACTAAAGTTAATAAAAGTTGCTCTGGCAAAAAAGGGTGAGATTGCAAAATTGGTTGATACATGTTATAATGATGAAAATCCATTAATTCCAATGAGTATGTCCATAGGGGTAGCGACATCTCAGGATGTTGAAAAAGAAAATGCCTATGACATATAATAAAGAGCGGATGATAAGATGTACGAACGTAAACTTACCCAGATAGGAAGTCCAAAAAGCAAGGTAATAAATATTTTGTTAGCAGCTTTATCGGAGAGAGATTTTATAGCACAGGGACATGTGGAAAGACTTTCAAAAATGGCGGGAACGATGGCTGATAGGATGAATCTTGCTGATGATGAGAGAAGAAACCTTATTCTTTTAGCCAAGGTACATGATCTGGGGAAAGTAGGTGTCCCTGATGAAATAATGTTCAAGCCCGGAAAACTTTCTGAAGATGGATATGAAAGAATGAAAGAACACGCCCAAATCGGATATAACATAGCAAGTCGTTCTAAAGAGTTGTTTCATATAGCCAGTCTTATTCTCCACCATCATGAATTCTGGGATGGCAGAGGTTATCCTTTTAGACTTAAGCGTGAACAAATACCTTTGGAAAGCCGAATACTCTCCATAATGGATGCCTATGATGCCATAACCAGCTCAAGGCCTTATCACAATAAAATAGGCAAGGAAGAAGCAATAGCAGAGCTGAAAAGATGTTCAGGAACTCAGTTTGATCCGAGAATCGTAGATGAGTTTGCTAAACTTATTGAGGAGCAGGACACAAGAGGGTTAACCAACGGCAAGGGAGCAATTAAAAACTGCTGGAATTGACCCCAGAGCGAAGACTATTGTTTCAAGCGGTTATTCTAATGACCCGGTAATGTCCGATTTTAGAAAATACAGTTTTAGCGCGGTTATCGCCAAACCGTATAAAATCCAAGAACAGAGCAAGACATTGCGAAAGACAAGACAACTGTGTTAAATCATCCTTAGTTGGGCCAGAAAAAGGGGGACCGCGTTATTGAAATATTGACTTATTGTATTTTCATTGAATAAGAGAGGAATGGAGCCAGCCTAATGACATGGGACATTTTGCCATAATTTCTTCAACTATTTTTCTGTCCCCTTTTTACCCAGAAATGGTTGCAAAAGATAAGGCAGCCAGGCATTCTTAAGGGGTTGGACTAAATATCAAAAAAATAAGATACTTAGCCTAACCTCTTATTTTTAAAGTAATCCTGGAACTGCCAAGATGGAATAATATTATTGCGGTAGAAAATTGACAAACCCGACAAAATAGATAATATAAACCAAGCGGGGAAGGGTTAAAATATCGCATCTTGATTTGTGTAATTCACTATTCAAGATAAATCACAACACAAATTTTAAAATGGCTCTGTTTTTTAGGCCCAGCTATACTCTCTTTACCCCCTCTCTTTCTCTGACCACCAAAAGGTTGACAAATTCTTATCGATTGTGATATTGTAATACCAATTATTATCAAAGGAGCTTCTGTCATGCAAACAGTCACTGTGTCGCCAAAATATCAAGTCGTTATACCCAGAGCGATAAGGGAGTCTTTACACCTTCGTCCTGGACAAAAAATGCAGGTTGTGGAATATAACGGGCGGATTGAACTTATCCCGGAACGAGATATTGCCGAGCTTCGTGGATTTCTCAAAGGAATAAATACGGAATTAGACCGTGAGGAAGATAGATTATGAATATCGTCGATTCTTCAGGATGGCTTGCATACTTTGCCGACGAACCGAATGCGAAGCATTTCCTGATTCCCTTGAAGGACACTGCTTCACTTGTTGTCCCAGTCGTAACAATCTACGAAGTCTTCAAGGTCGTTCTTCGAGAATCCAGCGAGAATGAAGCGCTTCAAGCAGCTTCAGCTATGCAAAAAGCTGCAGTTGTAGATTTAACCGCCAAGCTAGCGATCGGTGCCTCAAAACTAAGTCTGCAGCATGGCTTTCCGATGGCAGATAGTATTATTCTCGCAACAGCACAGGCATTCGATGCCACAATTTGGACTCAGGATTCAGATTTCAAGAACATATCCGGAGTGAAATACTTCCCGAAGAAATAACAATAACTATTTTTCTGTCCCCTCTTTACCCAAAAATAGTTGCAAAAGATAAGACAACCGTGCTAAATTATCCCTAGTTGCGCCCGTAGCTCAGTTGGATAGAGCGGTGGACTCCGGATCCACAGGCCACAGGTTCGAATCCTGCCGGGCGCATTAACAATTTTAAGGGTTATATCTCCCCTACCCTCTCTTAAGTCTTTTCTTCCCCGCCGACAAAATCTAGGGGAATTAAGAGTCAGGTCTCAACAGGGTGACCCTGATTCTTCCTCTTAGTCAATATTGCTACAGATCATTGTTGTCGAATTTTTCATTTTAACCGGTCTTTTTCATTCCTACTGTTTTCATGAACCCCCACCTTTCTGATCGCCATTTTGCTCCTTGTCGAAAGGGAATTCCACGGTTTCACCAAAGGAATCCAGCGCGGGACGTTTTTCTTGTAAAGGAGATACTCCTTACCGAACTTACGCACCAGATCAGGCTCCTCCTTAAGAGGGATGTAGGTAACATTGAGCAACACGAATAAGAGGAACCAGAAAAAGAGAGGTAGAGACCCGAAAAGTATCGCTTCTCCCAGGAGGATGCAGAAAACCCCGCTGATCATCGGATTTCGGACGTACCGGTAAATGCCGCGAACTACGAGATGTCGGGGGGCATCCCAGGGTTCCCTTCCCTATGCGGGTAAACAGTGAGATTGTTTTGATCATGAGAGATAGGCCCAAAGCGATGAGGGAGAAACTAAGTAGCAGTAACATAAGATATAATGGAGGAGACAGAAACCAGCCGGGATTTACCGACTCGGTGGAATATAGGATTATTCCCGGAACCACGACGGTCACTATTCCCGGTAGCACTGCAATGGCGCGAAGCTGCTTCCAGATTGACATAGCATGCGTAAATGAAAAAGGGAGCCATTGGTTCTAAAACAATTTAAATATAACGTTTTCCCCCTTATAATTCCTCAGAATTCACCATTTGAAAATGCACGGAAATAGAGGCCGTCCAATCTCACTATTCAAGATCCGACCCCAACTCCTCACTTAGGCTTTTTTTCCAAGGCTTCGACTCTCTTTTCTAAGATGTCGATCTTCTTATCTAGGGTTTTGAGCCCCTCCGCCAAGGCTTTAAGTGCCTCTCCTATGGCTTTATGATGCTTATCATGTTTGTCCATAAAACACTTCCGTTTCTTACAGAAAATTATTACTAATCTTATGCCTTAAATAGCCTGCACTTTTGCCATTCAGTCATAGGGTGAATTAGCGCGGCGAATTAAGGGACGGATGCGAAACAGAGGGCGTTGTTTATTTGTTGCGTTGTTTTATCTAATCACCGCTGCCAAATCCGGACATTTAAAGATTAACTTTCTTTTCCTCCCGTTATCCCCGTTTGTCTCGACCTCTTTTCCCAGATTGTTTTATCTTATGCTATTCGGCTGATTTTTTCAACTTTCTGCCGCAATAATATTATCCCGCCCTGGCGGGATCGGGGTTACTTTTCGATATCAAAATATTCAATAAAAATGTGGCCTAAATCACAACAAAGGCCACCAGGGCTAATTACCCCGAGTGGCCTCATCTTTTATATTTGAATTGTATTATAGCGAACTCTTCAACCCCGGAGCAGGCTTGAAACCAACAGTCTTGCTGGCCTTAATCCGGATTTTCTCCCCGGTCTGGGGATTTCTCCCTGTTCTGGCCTTCCGGCTCCTCACCGTGAAGGTGCCAAATCCAGGATAGGAAAACCTCTTTTCCTTCCTGATTGCCTGGGCAATGGTGTCGAAAGCGGCATCAACCACTCTTTCCACAGCACTCTTGCTCAGATCCAGGCCTTTAGTTTCTGCTACCTTGTCGATTAGCTCTGCTTTGGTCATTTTAATCTCCTCTCTCAAAGATTAAATAAATCCGAAAATGGTGTAGGCTGGATTAATCAATAGGATATTCTTTTTTAGGGGATTTTTCAATAAAAATGTGACTTAAATCATAAAAAAATTTTGTGCTATTTCTCTTGTAAAGTAGCCCCCTCTCTGCTATTATCTTAAAAAATAAATTTAGGGATTCCCTGGAAATGAAGATTTTTGGTGTCCATTATCTATAAATTTCCATCAATATACATAGTAATTCGTAGTAATAGACAATAATTGATTTTCTTAATAAAAAGAGGAGGTTATGGGAAGTTTGCTGTTATTTCAAGCACTTTCCAAAACCCCTTATTTTGGACTCCGGATCCGCAGGCCGCCGGTTTGAAGCCTGCCGGGCGCATTAGTAATTTTTTGGGTTATATCTCCCCTACCCTCCCTTAAGTCTTTTTTCCCCACCGACAAAATCTAAGCAGAAAACACCGGGGCTCGTTCATCCTTCGTCCCGATGGACATCGGGACTACGGAGAATGTAAAAGCCCCGGCTATCCGGGAATATAATCCGGCTATCCACTCCTTTACATCTCAATTCCATCTCAATTGCAGATCCAATTTGACAAATCCGGAGTTTCTGATTAGGATAATGCTATGAAAAATAGAAAATATGACCCCAAGAAAATCGAGCCCAAGTGGCAGCGCTACTGGGAGGAGGTAGAAAAATGAAAAATATAGCCCAGTTGAAACTAAAAAAGAATGAAAAAATGGCATTGCAGGAATTAAAGCAGAAATTATTAAAGAGATTTCCCGATGTCAAGGTTATTCTTTATGGCTCCAAAGTGAGGAGCGATGATGAAGAATTTTCAGATATCGATTTGTTAATCCTTATTAATTCTCAGGTCATCCGAAGGATAAAAGAAGAAATAACTGAAATTACATACGATATGGAGCTAAAGTACGATGTAGTTTTTGGAATCATTATTGAAAATAGAGATTTCTGGGAATCACCTTTAGCTAATGCCATGCCTCTTCATTGGAATATAGATAGAGAAGGAGTTCATGTATGAAACAAGAACTCATTGATTTAGCAAAGTATCGGTTGGAAAAAGCAAAAAACACCCTTTTGGACGCTAAGAAGTACATTGAAGATGCTACCTTGGAATCCACAGTAAACCGCATTTATTATGCAATGTTTTATGCTATTAACGGACTAATGATAACAAAAGGTCTATCATCTTCCAAGCACGCAGGAGTCCGTTCCGTTCTTAATCGAGAGTTTATAAATAAAGGATTGATAGAAAAACAATTGGGGAAGTTCTATTCGGATATGTTTGATAACAGGCAAGAAGGGGACTATAAAGATTTTGTGAAATTTGAGAAAGAAGATGTAGAAGTATGGCTCAGGAAGGCAGAAGAGTTTATAAATAAAATTGAAGATTTAACTTTGAAGATTATAAAGGAAGGAAAATAAAATAAAGATTTTTTAAAAGGAGAATGTAACCTACTATACTCACCTTAATTCCCAACCCTTAGCTTATCCTTCCCTGGGAAAATTCTGATAGACTTAAGTCATCCCCTTTACATCTCAGTTGCAGATCCAATTTGACAAATACGGGGTTTCTCATTAGGATAATGGTATGAAAAATAAATATGACCCCAAGAAGATCGAACCCAAGTGGCAGCGCTACTGGGAGGGGAAAAAGCTATTTGAGGTTACCGAAGATCCCCAGAAGGAGAAATACTATCTTCTGGAGATGTTTCCCTATCCCTCGGGGAAGATCCACATGGGTCATGTCCGTAATTATGTCATCGGAGATGTATTGGCTCGCTTCAAAATGATGCAGGGATATAATGTCCTGCATCCGATGGGCTGGGATGCCTTCGGAATGCCCGCCGAGAATGCGGCCATTGAAAACCGGAGCCACCCCGCCAGGTGGACCTACGAGAATATAGACTATATGCGTTCCCAGCTCAAGAAGATGGGCCTGAGCTACGATTGGACCCGGGAGTTTGCAACCTGTGATCCCGAATACTATCGTTGGGAACAGTGGCTGTTCATCCAGATGTATAAGCAAGGTCTGGCCTACAAAGACTTCTCTACGGTCAACTTCTGTCCCCGGTGTCAGACAGTTCTGGCCAACGAGCAGGTGGAGGGAGGGCTTTGCTGGCGCTGTGAGTCCCCCGTGGAGCAAAAAGAACTGGAGCAGTGGTTCTTCCGGATCACCAGATATGCCGAAGAGCTGCTGGAGGCCTGCGCGGAGCTTACCGGGTGGCCGGAGCGGGTGATTACCATGCAGAAGAACTGGATCGGAAAGAGCATGGGGGCAGAGATCGATTTTCCCCTGGAGGATGGTAAGCAAGTAATTACCGTTTTTACCACCCGTCAGGATACCGTGTTCGGGGCCACCTTTATGAGCCTGGCTGCGGAGCAACCTTTAGCCCTTGAGCTATCCCGAGGCACGGGACAGGAGAGGGAGGTAAGGGAGTTTGTGGAAAGAGTGAAAATGGAGGACAAGATCAAGCGGACCTCAGAAGATTATGCCAAAGAAGGGGTATTTACGGGCAGCTATTGTCGCAATCCCCTGACGGGCGCAAAAATGCCTATTTATGTGGCTAACTTTGTTCTGATGGAATATGGAACCGGGGCAGTGATGGCAGTCCCTGCCCACGACCAGAGGGATCTTGACTTCGCCCGCAAATACGGCCTGAAGGTAATTGTGGTCGTCCAGCCCCCTGAAGGCACCCTCGATCACCAGACAATGACCGAGGCCTATTTAGGCGAAGGGGTAATGATCAATTCCGGTCAATTCAATGGCCTACCCAGTAGCCGGTTCCAGGAGAAAATCATTGAACACCTGGAAGAAAAAGGGTTGGGAAGAAGCGCGGTCAATTACCGGCTCCGGGACTGGGGAATCTCCCGCCAGCGCTACTGGGGAGCCCCCATACCAATAATCTATTGTGATAAATGCGGGATTCAAACGGCTCCGGAGGAGGATTTGCCGGTTTTGCTTCCTCAGGATGTGGAGCTGAGCAGAGAAGCCGGTTCCCCTCTGGCCTCCTCGCCCGAGTTTGTCAAGGCTGACTGCCCGAGCTGCGGGAAGCCAGGGCGGAGGGAGACCGATACCATGGACACCTTTGTGGAATCCTCCTGGTATTTCGAGCGCTATGCCTGCCCGGACTATCACCAGGGTATGCTGGACAAGAGGCTCGTGGACTACTGGATGCCAGTGGATCAGTACATCGGAGGAATAGAGCACGCCATCCTCCATCTGCTCTACTCCCGGTTTTTTACCCGGGTTCTCCGGGACCTGGGCCTGATTGATTTTGCTGAGCCTTTTACCCGGCTGTTGACCCAGGGGATGGTTTGTAAGGAAACTAATGAATGTAAGCAACATGGGCTCCTGCTTCCTCAAGAGGTGAAAGAAGGAAGATGTGTCCACTGCGGAAAGCAGGCCATGGTGGGCAGGATGGAGAAGATGTCAAAATCCAAGAAGAATGTGGTTGACCCTGATGAGCAGATTGAGCGCTATGGGGCCGATACCATCCGGCTATTCATCCTCTCCGACTGCCCGCCAGACAAGGACCTGGAGTGGCGTGATGAGGGGATAGAAGGCGCCTTCCGCTTCCTTAACCGGGTATGGAGGATGGTCTCCGATAACCGGGAGAGGATTGCGGACATTCCCCCCTACCAGGGGGATCAAGCTCTGGAAGGGGAATCTCTCCAGCTTCACCGGCTTACCCATAAGACGATCAAGCAGGTGAGTGAAGATATTGACCAGCGCTTTCATCTCAATACCGCAATCGCCCGCGTCAGAGAATTGGTTAATTACATCTATCAGTTTAAACTGCCCGAAGGCCCCCGAGAGGCTCTCGAGCTGGGTAGGGCAGTGCTTCAGGAGGCAATCGAGGCGGTGATTATTCTCCTTTCCCCTTATACTCCTCATATCACCGAAGAGCTCTGGGAGAGCCTGGGCTACAATACCAGCATCATTCAGACACCCTGGCCGGGATACGATAAGGAAGCAATCCAGGAGGAGAAGATCCCAATCATGCTTCAGGTCAATGGAAAGCTCCGGAGCAAGATTACCGTGGGTGCCAATTGCTCGGAACAGGAGATCAAGGAAGCAGCCCTGGCCAATGACCGAATAAAGGAATATACCCGGGGAAAGGAGATCAAGAGGGTCATTTTTGTCCCCGGAAAACTAATAAACATTGTGGTGTAAGTTGCAAATGACCAATGACCTGCCCGCCACTCCGCTTCGGCAGGCGGGCCAAATCCAAATGAATAAGCTGGAACTAATTCGTGTAATTTGTGTAATTCGTGGTTCAAATGAAAACTTGTCCTGAGCGAAGTCGAAGCCCCTGTCGAAGGAAGAGAGCCGTCCCCATTTTTCGCAAGGTTGGTAACGAGGGGGCGGTTCAGAGAAGAAAAAAATGACGAATGGCCGTGGCTTGACAAAGGAGGTAGTTATCCCCTAAAATGGAAGGTAAGAAAGGCTGAATTAGGAGGTCAACTCTTTGTTTTTGATAAAAAAGTTAACCTGTTCCATTTAAAGTTTTTATCAGGTATAATGTAGCAGCGTGGGGGTTGGAACTTGCTTATTTCTAGCTGAC
>JAUWWP010000365.1 GCA_030616835.1 Deltaproteobacteria bacterium
CCGATAGCGAAACTCTACGGTATTGATCCCGTTCATCTTGGCATCATCTTTCTGGCGAATCTCGAGCGTGGATTCATGACCCCGCCGGTTGGTATTAGCTTATTGATCTCCTCCTTAAAATTCAAGGAATCCTATCCCGTCGTGGTCAGGTCAATCCTTCCGTTCTTTATCATTTGTATAATAGGTCTCCTTTTGATTACCTACATCCCTGATATCTCTCTTTTCTTGTTGCAATTTTTCTCCCGAAAAGGTTTGATCCCTGAGATTACTATGTAGGAGGTGAAAGATGAACCATAGAGTTAAAAAGGCTGGCGTTGGACTTCTCTTAACCCTCGCCATAGTTTTCGTAACCCTTAAAGATTCTCAGGCCGCGGGGCTAACCCGGGAGCAGATTCGAGAGGTAATAAAGGAGTGCAGTTACCTGCTATTAAAAGGTAAGAAGCCAACCAGTGAACAGAGAAAGAGGATTCAAGAGATCCACCAGATGGTAAAGAGAGGAGAGATAGGCAGGGAACAGATTCGCCAGATGGTAAAGAAACAGGTTTCCCGGGACATAAAAAAATATGAGTTTACCAGATATCAGATCGGGGAGATGTTGAAGCGAGCCCCGGAACTCCTGCCCGATATAACCAGTGAAGATCTCCACAAGATGATCTGGGAAGAGGCAACGGTAATGTTAAAGGAAACCCTCTATCTCAAGATCGGAACCCTTGCTCCCGAAGGGACCGCGTGGTTAGTGGTGCCGAGGAAGATACTCATCCCCCACCTTAAGAAGGTCAGCGGAGGGAAGGTTATTATAAAAATGTATGTTGGCGGGGTTATGGGGGAGGATGTTGATATCCTGCGCAAGATGGACCTGGGCCAACTGGATGGCTGCGGGTGCACCGCCCTGGGTGTCTTTAAGGCATCACCAGAAATCTCAATCTTCACCCTGCCGCTTCTGTTCAGGAACTATGAGGAGATCAACCATATCCTGAAGAAATTCAGAAAGGAGATTGACGCCGGCTTTGAGAAGAAGGGTTACATATTGGCCAATCTCATAGACACTGGCTGGTTCTACCTCTGGACGAAGAACAAGACCACAACCCTTGAGGAGATAAGGAAGCAGAAGATGATGACCTGGTTTGGCACCGTGGAAACCGCGACCTATGACGAACTGGGGATTCGCCCCACACCCATATCGGTTACCGAGGTAGTAACATCCTTTAATACCGGACTGGTGAATGCAACCTATGGTCCTGCTGCCTGGGTATTAGGGACGCAGGCTTATACTAACCTCAATTATTATGTCACCCAGCCGCTGTTTTATTCACCTGCCGCCATAATCTTTTCCAAGAAAATGCAGGACCGATTTCGGGGTCAATACCCCGATATCCTCATTGACAACTTCACCGAGTTGTTGATCTACGAAACGCTTACAATCGAAAGAGAATGGGTAGAGGATTACATAAGACCCTACGAAAAAAAATGCATAGAAGCATTTGAAAAGTACGGGATAAAACCAATCACTTTAGGTGAAAAAGATATGGAGGCCATTGAGGTGGCGGTAAAGAGGGTGTGGGAGAAGCTGACAGGCAAAGTCTACCCAAAAGATTTTCTGGATAGAGTCCTTAAAGAGTTAGAAAACTATCGGAGCAAAAGGCCGGAGAAAGGAAAGCCCTAATAAAATACTACTTTAACCAACCTTTACCCCGTTAGAAATTAATATTTAATTTCTAACGGGGTAAACCCTTCCCCTGGAAATCCTCCGAACTGCATTCCCCAAGAGATATTTATTGACGAGATACTATTAGTATATTATCTTAGCCCCAGGGATATGGATAAGATCAAACATATCCATCTCATTGCCATCTGCGGGATGGGGATGGGCTCCCTTGCCGGGATGCTTAAAGAAAGCGGGTATCAGGTAACCGGCTCCGATACCGATACCTACCCTCCAATGAGCAACCAGTTAGCGAGCATGGGAATTGAAGTGAGGTTGGGTCATAAACCGGAGAACCTTCGGGACAATCCTGATCTGGTAATAGTAGGCAACGCCGTATCCCGGGATAATCCCGAGGTTGAGGTAATGTTGGAGAGGAGGATCAAATATCTCAGTTTTCCTCAGGCCCTCTCCCAGTTTTATCTGAGCGGGAAAGATCCGCTGGTGGTTGCCGGGACCCACGGTAAGACCACTACTGCCTCATTGAGTGCCTGGATACTGGAGAACGCCGGCAGGGACCCGGGTTTTTTAATCGGCGGGGTGCTTAAGAACTTTCAGTCGAGCTGCCGGCTGGGCAGTGGCAGGTGTTTTGTGGTTGAGGGAGATGAATACGACAGCGCTTTTTTCGATAAGGAGCCAAAGTTTCTCCACTATCAGCCGCAGATGGCGATAATTACCAGTATTGAGTTCGATCATGCTGACATTTACCAGAGCCTCGAGGAGATAAAGATTTCCTTTAAAAAATTTGTGAGCCTGCTGCCCGAAGACGGTCTGCTGCTGGCCGGCATTGATGATCCCGGGGTCAGGGAGATAGCCGGAGATGCGAGGTGCCCAGTCGAGTGGTATGGATTTGATCCGGAGGCACTCTGGCGGGCAGGGGAGATTAGCTTCGATGGGAAGGGGACCAACTTCAGTCTCTACCGAGGCAATGAATATCTGGGCCGTCTTCAATCACCACTCAGCGGGGATCACAATCTTCTTAATCTGCTCGGGGTAATCGGGTTCTGTCGCTCTCTAAGACTAAGCCTTTCGGAGATTCAGGAAGGATTGAAAGGCTTTCAGGGGATAAAGCGGCGCCAGGAGGTTAAGAAGATGGTAGGGGGGGTAACAGTAATTGATGACTTTGCCCATCATCCCACGGCAGTAAGAAGCACAATAGATGCCATGAAAAAGAGATATCCAGGCCGAAGGCTCTGGGCGGTATTCGAGCCGAGGACCGCAAGCAGCCGCCGGAAGGTCTTTCAGAGCCAATACCCGGATGCCTTCCTAAAAGCTGACCGAATCATCATTGCCGATGTTTACAAGGCGGAAAGGATAGAGGAGAGGGAAAGATTCTCTCCTGAGTTAATGGTGGAGGAGCTGGTAAGCAAAGGGAAGGAGGCAAGGCATCTGGGGAAGGTTGATGATATTGTGAGATATCTTGAAGATAATCTCCGAAACGGAGATATAGTGCTCCTTATGTCCAATGGCGACTTTGAGGGCATTGCCGAGAAGCTTCTAAAGGCGATGCCATCCCTTACCGGCTAATTGTATGAAATATATGTATAGGTTAGTATTGTATCTACAGGCAGATTAATAAAATCCTAAGCACTAAGCACCAAATCCTAAATAATTTCAAATGATCAAAACCCAAAGCTCAAAACATTCCCTTCGGCAGGCCTGTCCTGAGTTTATCGAAGGGCTCAGGACAAGCAGGACAGGCCTGGTTCCGGTGATGGGTGGTTTGTTCATTGGTGACCCGTAAC
>JAUWWP010000136.1 GCA_030616835.1 Deltaproteobacteria bacterium
GGAGTAAAGCCCATTGTTGCTTCAATGAGTGATACTGCTGCTTCCGGGGGATACTATATTGCGGTAGCGGCTGACTGGCTCACCGCTCAGCCGGCAACCTTCACTGGCTCGATCGGGGTAATTAGCGGGAAGGTTAATCTGCGGGGTCTGTATAATCGGCTTGGCCTGCGCAAGGAGATCGTTACCCGGGGTAAAAAAGCAGCCCTCTTTTCTGATTATAGTGGATTTACCCCCTCGGAACGTAAACGAATAAAATACGAGATAAGGGAGTTTTACCGGGATTTTGTCCGGAAGGTAGCCCAGGGAAGAGGAATGAGGGAGCAGGAAGTTGATTCTATCAGCCAGGGAAGGGTCTGGACCGGGGAGCAGGCGCGCCAGATCGGACTGGTAGATGAGCTGGGCGGCATTGAGCAGGCAATCTCCTGGGCCAAAAAGAAGGCGAACATACCAGAGGAGGTTCGCCCAATCATTGATATTTACCCCCGGGCAAAACGCCTTCTCTATTATCCTCTAAAGATCGACCTTCCTCTATATGCTGAGCTCCAGGCTGCTCTGGAAAGTCTCTCCTGGGCTAATCTGTTCTCTCCTGGCCAGATCCTCGCTCTGACGCCTTTCCGGTTGGAGGTAAGATAAATATCTTATCGGAGAGAATCGCCCTTACTGTGATGCTGCCTGCGAATCGCTAACCTTTACTTCACATTCCGCTGCCTCTTCAGGTAGATCGAAAAATGCAATTATAAAAGCAACTGTATTTTCAGGACGGATATCCATATTAGTGCCCAACTCTCCGAATTTATTATTCAGTATCTCCTTTATTCGCTGAGGGGAGAGGTTACGCAGATCCTTTTCCGAAATGACATTGCCCGCATAAACCTCCTCGGTCATCATTAGCTCACCTTTAACATTATAAACCAATCCTTTCACCCTGATGAAACTTCGGGACGCCCTATAGTTATTGGTAGCTTTACCCTCAATGACAAAAATGCTCTGGCCTCTGATGGTTCTCGGAATAAAGTACTTCTTGGTAATTAACGTAGTTATTCTTCCCAAGGATGCCTTTCCTTCTTGGAAACCGAAATCGCTAAGGCCCAATAGCTCTTCCCGATGCTGCCAGGTAAAGAGACCGCCGTAAAGGAGAGTTCCTAAGATCAATAGGATTAACAGGAGCCGAAACGCTGGTGATCTTTCCTTCGCCTCTTTTAGTTTTGCTGAGGGGACTAAGGGCTTTGGAGGAGGCAGCCCCTCCTTTTTTAAGGGCACATCTTCTACTGGAGCAGGTGGAAAGGCTGGCTCTTCTCTTACCGGAGGCCTCTCAGGTCCTGAGGGTGCTTCCTCGGTGCTATCGAATTCAATATCTTTAAACTCTGGAGCTTGCTCCTCAGCCTTTTCCTCTCCAAAGTCTAATCCTTCACCGAAAGGGGGCTCATCCGGGCCTTCTTCGGTTCCGGACTTCTCCGTCGGTGAGCCGGCCTCCTCAACGAAGTCAAACTGCTCTTCCGAAAAGGGAATGTCTCCTTCACTGGGGCCCGGGGCCTCGGGAGAAGGAGTTTCACCAGGAGCAGACTCTTTAGGGACAGGAGCTTCCTCTTTTGTCTCGTCATCTATAATTCCACTGAGAGCAGCACTAATCGCTGAGTCTAACGCCTGATCATCAATCGAGGGGGCTTTGGGCATTTCTGGCTCGGAAGGAGGGGGCTGCTCTGGTGGGGAAGGAGTTGGAGGCTTTGCAGCTTCGCCTATCGGAGGCTGGGGAAGGGCCTCTTCAGCTCCAGCCTCCTTGGGCTTCTTCACTAAAAATGTATGCTGACACTTGGAGCAGCGAACCTTTACCCCTTTCTCCGAGACCTTATCATCGGCTAGCCGAAAGCGGGTCTGGCACTTTTCGCAGATAATAACCATTGGGTACTCTCCCGAGCCTACTTACCAGCCTTTAATAATTTATATTACCTATTTTTTGCTCTTACTGTCAAGAAACGATAACAAATCCCATCCTTCGAGACAGGTCCCTTCGGAACCCTCCTCAGGATTTCGGTTTCCATTGCCCATTTGCCGTGTCCCTGAGGAGCCCCGATGCCCATCGGGGCTCCTCGAAGGGCACGGCCTTGTCCCAATTCAATCATTTGCAATTTGCATTTTTCATTTTGCAATCCGCCAAAGGTGGACCGCCTATCTCCCTTGCTTATCCGAAGAAACAACTCTTCAGTGCCCCGATAATGAAGATGGCTAAAAGGGCATAAACTGCATAGACGCACCCCATCAGAGGTTGTTCCTCTCCACAGTGGGGACAGGTATTCTCTTTCTTGAGCATCTCCTTTTTGCAGAATTCACATCTTTTCATTTCCATCACTTTTTCCCCTTAGTTAACTTCCTTTATACAACAACCTCCTGGAATTTTCAAGAGGAGAGTCTCCTAATCAGGAGTTCCCCCGAAAATTCTACAAGTTCCCTATACAGGATAGCCGGGGCTTTCCAGCCCCGGTATTCAGTACGCCTCAGGGGGATTACCCCAATTCTCTTAGCGGGGCTGGAAAGCCCCGCCTATCCACTTATTGCTGAATTATAAAATCGCATCATAATCCGTCTTAGGCGAAGAGGTTATTTAGTTTAGACCAAAGTTTCCCATTTTTAAAAAAAAAGGCTTTTCCACTTGCCATTTCATCTAACTATTTGAAATTAAATAGGAATGTTAATTCAACGACAGATTTTTGGGGGAACTCCTGTTTCCTAATTTATTGACTTGAATCCAAAAATTTATTAAATTGATTGTAGTGATTTAACCCCTTAATTGTGACTACGAGTATGGCTCAGCTTCTTGGAGAAATGCTAATTAAAGATGGCTTGATTACCTCAGCCAACCTTGATGAAGCCATCAACTCCCAGGTCGTTTTTGGAGGAAGACTGGGAACCAACCTGATCGAACTGGAATATCTCGATGAGAAAATTCTGTCCCGAGCCCTGAGTAAACAGCACGGGGTACCCTTCGTCGAACCGGAGGTATTTATCAAGATAGATCCTAATACCATCAAGGCGATACCGAGAAAGATCGCCGCCAGATACAAAGTTATTCCGGTAAAGATCGAGGACAAAAAGCTCCACCTTCTGATGCTTGATCCCTCGGACCTCAATGCCCGAGATGAGATTGGCTTCACTACTGGCTGTGTGATTAAGCCTCTGGTTTCTCCAGAAGTTAGAATCCTATCCCTGTTGGAGAAGTACTATGGGGTTAAAAGGGATCTGCGCTACATTACCCTTTCGCGTGCCGATACCAAGGAATTTTTAAAGAAGGAAGCTCCCGCCAAGCCACCTCCCGCTAAAAGGAAAAAGCCTTCCCCTCCTTTTAAGCCGACTACCTTACCCCCGCTGGCCGAAGGGGAGGAGCTAACCTCTCCCGAGGAATTTGAGCGACTAACCCAGGCAAGGGAGGAAGAGAAAGCAAGAGAAACTGAACCGGAGCAGATCCTCACTCTTACTGAAGAAATTGAAGAGGTACCCCCGGCTCCGGTATCACCGGCTTCCGATTTAGTTGACGAGATTAGTGAATTCCTTGGCCCGGAAATCCCCGAGGAGGAAGAGGTTATCCTGGAGGAGGAGATCAAGGAAGAGGAGATCAAGCCACTCTCCCTAAAAGAGGCGACAAAGGCTCTGGAGGAAGTTAAAGGTCGCGATGATATTGCCCGCATCTTCTTAGGCTTTGCCCTGACCTATTTCAAACGCACTGCTCTGCTTACCGTCAGATCAGATCTGGTCTTTGGCTGGTATGGACTGGGGCAGAATTTAAGTAAGCAGGTGGTGGAAAAGATAATGATTCCTCTTAACGCTCCTTCGGTATTTAAGTTAGTTTGCGAAAGCTGCGGGCATTATCTGGGACCTTTCCCCCCCAATCCAATTAACGAGAAGTTTTTAGAGCTAATGGGTGGGGTTAAACCCAACAGCCTCTTCCTGATCCCTATTCTGGTAAAGGGTAAAGTCGTCAATGTCCTTTATGGAGATAATGGAGAAGGTGAGGATGCTCCTTTTGACATCAGTGAACTGCTGATTCTGGCGCTGAAGATTCCTCAGGCATTTGAAAATCTGATCATAAAAAGAAAAAAAATGCTGAGTTCCTAAGATATTTAAGCCCGAGCGGGGGAGGGAATGAGAGAAAAGGTCGATAGAATTCTGGAGATAATAAGCAGGCTGGATCGGAAGGAAAGGGTTAATCCGGAGTTTTTGGCTAAGAAGCTTAGAGTATCAACGCGGACGATTTATCGGGATCTGGAATTAATTAGTAGTGCTCACTTCCCGATTTATTACGATCGCGCAGGTAAAACTTATCGGTTCCTGGAGGGATTTTCCCTTAGAAGATTAAATCTAAGTAAAGAAGAGATCCGAATTCTACTCCTAAGCCGAAGGCTCTTCACCCGGCTGGCAGAGCCTTCCAAAAGGGCCGCAGATAAGGTCCTGGAGAAGTTTATGGAAAGCGGGGAAAGCCAGCTTAAATTAGATTTTGATGAGGCTATGGGGTTTGATTATTCCCCGCATTTTATGGGGCCGGCCGGGGGGAAAGCGGGGGAGGTAGTAGTAAAATTAGACAAGGCGGTTTCCCACTCCATCCTTAAAAAGAAGTGGCATCCCAGCCAGGAAGTAGAGGAATTGAAATCCGGAGATGTTATTATCCGATTTAAGAATACTACCTACCAGGAAATCAAGCCGTGGATATATAGTTGGATCCCTTACTGCGAGGTAATTAGGCCGAGGCAACTGCGCGAGCTGGTTAAGAAGGAGCTTAAACAGGCAAGCCGTTTGTATCAGCATTGAATGTCCGAATTAAACCTAAATAATGCATTAATATAGGGGTTCAATTCCTTCGATAGGCTAAGGACAAGTTGACTAAACTTCCATTGGTTATTAGTTATTCGGTTGCGATACTCGTTTCGTCTTTCGTCATCGGGTTGCGTTTCTCCTTACACTCTTGGCTTTTTGACTAAACCCATAACCGTTTTACGAACCCCGATACCAGCTGCGCAACCGCAACCGATTCACAAAACCTATTCTTCGACAGGGTCAGGACAAATAATTCGGATGTTCATGCATAATCTGGGTTAAATAGTCCACTTATAGTTAGGTCCCAAATGGAGATTGAAGAGATTACCGAGAAGTTGGTCAGGGATGTCTATGGCCTTAAAGAGAAGGTAACTCGGACTGTGGTTCTGGGCGAGAGATTAAGGGAGCTCTCAACAGAGGTAACCGTAGAAGTCCTAAACCAGCTCTGCATAAAGGCTAATGCTAACCAGCCCCGGTATCAGGAGGTTCTTTGAGCCTCATTGATATCTTTACTCTCACCCAACTCCTGGGGTATGGCAGAATGAGTCAGATCTATATCCTCTCCAGGGAGAAAGGTTATGACTCGGTGACTCGGCTTCTTTCCAGGCCGCCACCAAAAAAGGAGCTTAAGGATTATGAAGCTGATTTAATGAGGGATCCGGATACGGAGGTTGTAACCCTGGGAGTAAGGAAGTCGCTGGCCCGGGGCTCAAAGAAAAACATCCTGGATCGCCTGGTCCACGACCAGGATCCCCAGGTTATCGGGAACCTGCTAAATAATCCGAAGGTTACCGAAAAAGAGGTAATTAAGATCGCCTCCCAACGACCGGTCTCAGGGGAGATTTTAAGAATAATCTTTAAGAACAGTAAGTGGATTTCCCGCTATTCTATTAAAAAAGCCCTGGTACTGAACCCATTTACCCCGACTGATATTTCCCTGGGGTTAATAAATTTTATGCTTGTTCAGGACCTGCGCCAGATCTCCACCGAGGATTCTATTCACCCCGATATTATCAAGGCAGCAATAGATTTACTGGAGAGGAAAGGGGGATAGGTTTACCCCGTTAGAAATCCTTCTCCGGTAGATTTCTAACGGGGTTTACTTCTTACTCTCTTCTTCTTTAGCTTCCTCGTTTTCCTTCTTAGGCGTTATATCAATCTCATCCGGTTCCTTAATGGCTTTCCTGAAGCTTTTGATTCCTTTACCCAGGCTACTCCCGATCTCCGGAAGCTTTCCCGCCCCGAAGATAATCAGGATAATTACCAGGACGATTATTAATTCCCAGACTCCTAATCCTCCAAGCATTTACCACCTCCATAGACTTTACCCGTTAGAAAGCCCCATCGGAGCTTATAACGGGGTTTACTGAACACTCATCCTATACTATATCTAAATTGCTCAGAAAATCAAGAATTTTCTGAGCAGCCCGGCAATTCTACTTTCTCCTGGATCAGTCTTACTTGACAAAAACTGGGAAAAAATATAATTTTAGGTAGAAGATTAGAGCTTATAGGTGAAAATGCACGAAGAACTTCTGGTAATTAAAGGGCTTAAGAAATACTTTCCTCTGCAAAGAGGTTTTTTCTCCCGAGAGGTTGGCTGGGTTCGGGCAGTAGATGGAGTAACATTCTCCATCTTCAAAGGGGAAACCTTAGGACTGGTGGGAGAGAGTGGGTGCGGTAAATCTACCTTAGGCCGATCAATTCTACGTTTAATCGAGCCTACCGAGGGAGAGATCCTCTTCGAAGGTAAGGATATCCTAAGATATGACCGAAAAAATTTAAGAAATCTTCGCCGCCAGATGCAGATTATCTTCCAGGATCCCTTTGCCTCCCTTAACCCTCGAATGACGGTGGGAAGTATCATCGGTGAGGCCTTTACCATTCATAAACTCGCTTCTGGAAAGGATCGCCGGGAGAAGGTTAGCCGCCTTCTGAAAGAAGTGGGGTTGACGGCCGATGCCGTCAGCAGATATCCCCATGAGTTCAGCGGAGGGCAAAGACAGCGGATAGGGATTGCCCGAGCCCTGGCTGTCCTCCCGAAACTCATCGTTGCCGACGAGCCGGTCTCCGCCCTGGATGTCTCCATTCAGGCCCAGATTATTAATCTTATGGTAGAGCTACAGGAAAGATTCGAATTGACCTACCTTTTCATTGCCCA
>JAUWWP010000150.1 GCA_030616835.1 Deltaproteobacteria bacterium
CAAATAGGCTTTACGAGCAGGCTCGGAACTGGATTCCCGGGGGGGTCAACAGTCCGGTTCGGGCATTTAAAGCAGTGGGAGGAGGGCCAATTTTTATCGCCCGGGCCCAGGGGGCAAAGCTCTATGAGGTTGATGGGAATGAGTCTCTAGATTACCTCGGCTCCTGGGGGCCAATGATTCTGGGGCACTGTCCTCCCCGGGTGGTAAAAGCCCTTCAGAAGGCAGTTGAGAATGGTATTAGCTTTGGGGCCTCAACCGAGCTGGAGATTACCCTGGCTAAGATGGTGGTAGATGCCTTTCCCTCAATGAAGAGGGTAAGGATGGTAAACTCCGGCACCGAGGCCACGATGAGTGCCATTCGTCTGGCCCGGGGCTACCGGAGACGGGATAAGATAATTAAGTTCTCGGGCTGCTACCATGGCCACGCTGATCATCTGTTAGTAAAGGCCGGCTCCGGGGCCGCTACCCTGGGTATCCCTGACAGCGTAGGGGTGCCGGAAGATATTGCCCGAAACACCCTGCTTGCTCCTTATAACGATCTAAAAGCGGTCAGGGATCTTATCGCTGAAGAAGGAGAGAATATCGCCTGCCTTATCCTTGAGCCCATTGCCGGCAATATGGGGGTAATCCCTCCGGAGGAAGGTTTTCTCGAAGGCCTAAGGGAGCTGACCGACAAATATGGCATCCTGCTTATCTTTGATGAGGTAATAACCGGTTTTCGGGTGGCTTACGGAGGTGCCCAGCAGCTCTACGGGGTCCTCCCGGATCTTACCTGTCTGGGCAAGATCATCGGAGGGGGGCTACCGGTAGGGGCCTATGGCGGCAGGGCGGAGATTATGGAGAGGATCTCTCCCGAGGGCCCGGTCTATCAGGCAGGAACCCTTTCGGGAAATCCCCTGGCGATGACCGCCGGGATCGAGACTTTGAAGGTCCTCTCCGAGCCCGGTTGCTACCAGAAACTGGAAGAGACCGCCCGTGAGCTCTGCGAGGAGATGGAGCGTCTGGCAAAAAAGGCAGGTATCCCTACTCAATTCACCAAGGTGGGCTCAATGTTCTCCTGCTTCTTTACCTCGGAAAGGGTGGTGGATTACTCCTCGGCCCGAAGCTGTGATACCAAGAGGTTCGCCAAATACTTCTGGGGAATGCTCCGACACGGTATCTATCTTGCTCCCTCCCAATTCGAAGCGGGGTTTTTATCATTGGCGCATTCTGCCCAGGATATTGAGAAGACCATTGCCGCCGCGAAAGAAGTATTCCGAGAAATTTAACCCAGCGCCGTTATATGGTGCGGGCAGTTGACAGCTCCACCCCACCTAACGAAGACACTAACACGGTTGAGATTTCATTCTCTGTTCCCTAAATTATTGAAGCGGAAAAGGGGACAGGCTACTTTTTGGTTATATGAGGAAAAGTAGCCTGTCCCCTTTTGTCCTTTGGCTACGAAAGTGTCGAGTTTCTTAGTTGACCGAGGTATTTTGTCATGATATTCTTATTTGTGCATTAAATGGATTGATGGTAGTTTAGTCCACGAATTAAACTTGTCGAAGGAAATGTTAAAATCAAAATGATAGCGAGGTGAAAATATGGAGGTGAAGGAATTAATCTTAAAGGAAATCGAGAGGGTTCCTGAACAGTATCTCGCGGAGATCCTGGATTTTATACGCTATTTGGAGGCAAAGGCGTTGAAAGAAGGGATGGGGACGGCAATCGCTAGCGAAACATCTCTTAAGAAAGATTGGCTAAGACATGAGGAGGATGAGGCTTGGCAAGATTTGTAAAAGGAGATGTAGTTGTTGTTCCTTTCCCGTTTTCGGATTTAACCAATGCTAAAAGACGTCCTGCTTTAGTTATTGCCGAATTAGAGGGGGATGATTTGATTCTCTGCCAGATAACCAGTCAGCGGATTAGGGATAAATATGCCGTTTCAATCGAGGAGAATGACTTCGAAATTGGGACACTTAAGCAGAAAAGTAATGTGCGACCAAATCGTATATTTACAGCAGACCGCCGCATTATTTTGTATCGAGCTGACCATCTTAAGCATGAAAAGATCAGAGAAGTGATTGATAAGATAATAGAAATTCTACAACAATGAATTGAAGCGGAAAAGGGGACAGGCTACTTTTTGGTTATATGAGGAAAAGTAGCCTGTAAAGCGTTTTTTTAAGGAGTGTTATGAGTTTTTCCTCTCCAATTCATTCTCCGTAGTACTACGGAGAATGGAATGATATAACTACTTTTTCTGAACCTGTCGAAGGATCTGAAATAATTAAAGAAATAAAATTTGAGAAAATATCCTTTGACTTTAAAACTGCGGTGTGTTAACAAAACTAAAAGGAGAAAATACCACCCGAGAGAGCCGGATGGGAGGTAACGACAGATCTTCATTAAGACAGGTAGGAATATACGCGGCTTATGGTATGGAAATAACCTTACCGGCTGTGGCAGGGCTGGTAGTTGGTTATTTTCTTGACCGGTGGCTCAGCACTGCCCCCTGGTTTACCTTAGCTCTTTTGGTTTCTGGATTTATTGCCGGCATTGGTAATGCCTTCCGGTTAATTAAAAAGCTCGAGAAGAAAAGTGGAGAAAAAACATAAGAATAAAATAAAAGATATTGAAAGACTGAGTCTTGTTTTATTGCTTATTTTTACCCTGATTAGCCTCTTTTTTGTTTCCCTGCCGGTTACACTCGGAGTATTCCTGGGAGGGGCTATTGTAATCGGTAACTTCTACTGGCTGAGCAGGCTCGTGGAGAAGGCCCTGAGCACTGAAGGGAGCTCAAAGGTTTCCCTAATCATCAATTTTCTTTTAAAGTCTGCATTCTTGCTGGGATCAGTAGTACTGGTGACGCTCTATACCAAAGTTGATCTCATCGCCCTGCTAACCGGACTAACCACAATCATCATCGCTGTCCTGCTGGCAGGAGGAAGCGAAATCTGGAAAAAAGGGGGCTAAGGAACCAAAGATGGAACATCCCCTGACCTGGTTTTCATTAATACCTCTGGTTAAAGAACTGCCCGTTCATGTAAGCGGGGCCCTTTTTGTCGGGCTTCTGCTCATCATCCTCTCCATTATCTATTATCGGAAGGTAAAAAGCACCAAGGATGCTCTGATTCCTGACTCCAGGCTTAGCCTGCGCAACTTGATGGAGATCATCGGGGAGTGGATCCTATCCCTGCTGGAGGAGATCATCGGGCCGGAGGGAAAGAAGTTCCTTCCCTTAGTAGGCACGGTATTTATCTTTATCTTATTCAGTAATCTTATGGGGATTATCCCCGGCTTCTCTCCCCCTACCAGCAATATCAATACCAATGCTGCCTGTGCCATCACCGTATTTCTGGCCTATAACTATTATGGGATTAAAGAGCATGGATGGAGATACGGGAAGCATTTCATCGGGCCAGTCTGGTGGCTTTTCTTTCTCTTTCTCCCGGTCGAGCTTATCAGCCAACTGTTCCGGCCGCTAACCCTCTCCGTCCGACTTTTTGGAAATATCTACGGGGACCATACCGTCCTGGAGAAGTTCCTGGAATTTGTCCCCTTAGGAATGCCGGCACTGATTATGACCCTGGGTATTATAGTAAGCGTAGTTCAGGCCTTTGTCTTTGCTCTGCTTACCATGATCTATATCTCTTTTGCTATTGCCCATGAGTGAATCACTGAGAAAGGAGGGAAAAGGATGTTGCGCAAAACGGTGGTAATTTTTCTATTGGCCGGAGCTTTGTCATTGGCGCTTATCTCTCTTGGCCTTGCCGCGGAAGGGATCGAAGCTGAATCGGGTCATTCAGTAAAACTGTGGCTTGCCCTGGCCAGCGGTTTTGGGTTTTCCATCGTGGCCGCCGCCGGAGCAATTAGCCAGGGGAAAGCAATAACCGCAGCCATGGAAGGGATTGCCCGGAATCCTGGCGCCCGGGAACAGATGTTTATCCCCCTGGTACTCGGCCTGGTCTTCATCGAGTCCCTGGTAATCTATGCCCTGGTTCTGGCACTCATCCTCCAGGGGAAAATTTAGGTAATCGGGTAAAACCCAGTAGACAATTTGTCTAACGGGGCAAGGGGCTTACGGGGCTTTCTAACGGGCTAAGGGAAGGATAGAGGGGCTTCTGGCCTTAATGAGCCAGGATATTCTTGATCTTTCTCTTTAAGGCAGGAGTGCTTTTAATATAGGAGCTGAGAGTATTTTTGAGTCTCGTGAATCCCTTCTTATCCAGAGAACTTTCTCCAAATTCCTCTTTGATTATGGTTTCAACCAGGATATCAATTGCCTGGTCCAGGTTGTTCAACCTTCCCTGATCAAGATCCTTTGACAACACTCTACATTTCTCAATTATGGTCGATCGGTTGAGCCTTTTTAAGACTGCTTCAAAGGCTGAATTATGCTTATCCATCAGAGACCCAGATTGAACTCAGGTATTAACGAAGTAGATTTTCCCTATTCCCAGGATAGATTCTGCGGACTCCCGGTTAACATCTAACATGTAATTCTACCCTTTTGAAATGAAACTGTCAAACTAATTTTGAGGGGCTAAGCTGATGGAGTTTGACTGGTCACCAGTACGGCGGTTTTATCTGGAGAAATTCCAAAGATACCAGGATAGTCCCTACTCCCTGAGCTGGAACTCCCGGGAGTCTCAGGAACTGCGCTACCGTATTTTTCTCCAGATAGATCAGTTTACCTCGAAAAAGATTGCCCGAGGAGCATCTTTGCTCGATCTGGGATGCGGATTAGGGCACCTTATTGATTTCCTGGAAAGGAAGGAAATAGAGGTATCCTATACTGGAATTGATATTATTCCGGAGTTTATCGAGGCGGCGAAAAAAAGACGACCAGAGCATAAATTCTACTGTAAGGATCTTCTCCGGGAGAAAATCAATCAGAGATTTGATTTCGTTTTCATTGCGGGCAGCTTCAATGTCCAGATGGGGAACAACGAACAAATGGCCCGGGAGCTCCTGAAGATATCCTTTGAACTCTGTAACTGCGGAGTAGCGGTAAGTATGCTTACCAGCAGATATGGAGGTACTGGCCCGTCCCTTTACTGTTTTGACCCACTGGAGATCTACCAATTCTGCCAGAAATTGGCAGGGAAAGTGATCTTGCGAGAGGATTATCTGGATACCGATTTCACCATCTATTTGATTAGATAATTTTTTCAGCAAAAAAGAAAAAGGAAGGACCGGGGGCAGGCCTCAACTTTAGACTTACTGCTTCTCGGTATTTTCAAATAAACCTGAGGTAAGGAAAAGCTTGGTTGGTATGGGTATTGAAGATTTGAAGTCAAGACCGTTTAAGGCGTTCCTGGAAGATGATGAAGCCCTTCGTCTTTATGAACTGGCGAAAGAAGCGAGCAGGCTCGGCCCCTGTTTAGAGATTGGCAGCTATTGTGGAAAGTCCTCCGCCTACCTGGGAATGGGCTGTAAAGAGAACGGTGCTATCCTTTTCTCCATTGATCATCACCGGGGTTCGGAAGAGCAGCAGCCCGGGCAGGAATACTTTGACCCGGAGCTTCTCGATAAAGAAACCGGACTGATCGACACATTCAGGATATTCAGAGAAACAATCAGCGATCTCTTATTGGAAGACACGGTGGTCGCGATTGTTGCCCGGTCCGAGGTCGTTGCCCGATCCTGGACAACCCCACTAAGTATGGTCTTTATTGATGGCGGGCATACCTTTGAGGCAGTGTTTACGGACTATAACAGCTGGGTTCCGCATCTCCTCCCCGGCGGGTTCCTCGCAATCCATGATATCTTTTCCGATCCTGCCGAGGGGGGACAAGCCCCATATTGTATTTATAACCTGGCCCTGTCTTCTGGCCTTTTTCTGGAGCTGCCCATGGTCAATACCCTGGGGATACTAAAGCGGGTCTCGGGCGGACAAACGACGGAAACGGCAATGAAAAAATGGCGTGAGCTCGGTTGATTCGGGATCCTTTTAATTGAATTTTATTTTCAAATATTTTTCTTTTCCTCTTTCTGTTTACGAATTTCCCGAAGCGCCTCTAATTCAGTTAATAATTCTAAGTCTTTCTTTCTGGCGACTGCTTTTTTGTTCTGTATTAAGCCTTCAAGGGTGAGGACATAAGATTTCTGGTTATAAATTTCTGTTTCTTCTGATAATTTGATAACTTCGTCATAATATCCTATTCCACTCAATTCACCAATAAGGTCTATATCCCCCACATCGGTTGAAAATGTAAAATTCAGACCTGCTTTTAGTGTTCTGGCATCGAATATAAAAGGTAAATCCCTGGGTGCCCCTCTTAAGTATGGGTGAAAAGGAGTAAGTGCTTTAACAAGATTTTCAAGGTTTTCTTTTTCTCTGGCGTAGCAAATATCTATGTCCGCAGTTAAATATGCCGAGCCTTGTGCTATTGCTGCCATTCCACCTACAACAATAAATTTAACATTATTAAATTTCAACCGATTTAAGATTTCTTTAACCTTCACCACGTTTTCTTCTCCCTGCTTTTCTTAATTCCTCGGCAAACTCCAATGCATTTAGAAATTTTTCAATTCGCTGGGTAGGGGTTAAAGAAAGATTTTCATAAAGAAGAGTAAGGTCTATCCAATATTCCTTTGCCCTCTCTATCGCATCCTTAGTTTTGTATTCAGAAATTGCCTCCTTAACTTTATTTATATTATCAAATCCTATCTCATCTCTATCAGCAACCCTAA
>JAUWWP010000380.1 GCA_030616835.1 Deltaproteobacteria bacterium
CTGCGGTTGAGCCATTATCCGAATAAAATACCTTGCTTAGTCCCACCGGGGCAATTTCTACCAGCTTCTTGGCTAGTTGGATGGCCGGAGGATTGGAGAGCCCCAGGAGGGTGGAGTGGGAGATCCTCTTTAGCTGATCGCCAATCGCCCGGTTGATCTCAGACCGACAGTGTCCATGAAGGTTAACCCAGAGGGAAGAGACCCCATCAAGATAGCGATTTCCGTAAATATCGACTAAATAATTTCCCTCTCCCTTCTCAATGATCAGGGGCTGCTCCCTAACCCAGTCCTTCATCTGGGTAAAGGGATGCCAGATATAGGTCTTATCTTCCTCCTCCAACCTCCGGTTTCGCTCTTTTAATTTGTCTGAGATACCCATAATTGTAGCTCTTTATGTATTGTCTTGCGTGCACGCGGGATTAAATCTAAATAACAAAGCAGATAAATCCAAATGTCAAAGCTCAAAGTTCAAATGAAATCCAAAGTTCAAATTACAAAGCAAAAGGAGAAAAATCTTCTTGTCCTGAGCTTGTCGAAGGATTGATATTTAGTCATTTGACATTCATTTGTCATTTGGGCTTTGGCATTTGACATTTGAACTTCTCATCTCTCCAGTTCCTTTTTTACTGCTTTGAATGCCTCTAAGGCCCTGGTAAGATGCTCCCGGTTATGGGTAGCCATTACTGTGGTGCGAAGGCAGGAGCACCCTTCGGGAACCGTAGGCGGGCGAATGCCCTGGGCATAGACCCCATACTGAAGAAGAATATCGCCTGCCTTCATTGTAGTTGAAGATCTTCCAATAATTATGGGTATTATCGGGGTCTCTGAGTTGACTGCTGGTAGTTTTAGACTACGAAGTCCTTCTCTTAAAAACTCTGCATTCTCCCACAGCCTATTACGCAACTGATGATCCTGGGTAACAATCTCGAGGGCAGCAATTGCGGCGGCACATACCGGCGGAGGGAGAGCAGTAGTATAGATAAAACTACGGGTCTGGTTAATCAGGAAATCGATTAGCTCTCTTCTTCCGGCAATATAAGCTCCAAAGCTCCCCAGGGCCTTGCCCAAAGTGCCCATCTGGACATCGATCTGTCCTTCGAGGCCGAAGTACTCAACGCATCCCCTCCCACCTTTCCCCATTACCCCGGTGGCGTGAGCCTCGTCCACCATGGTCGTTGCTTTATATTTCTCTGCCAGTTCAACTATCCCGGGAAGAGGAGCAAGATCGCCATCCATGCTGAAGACCCCATCGGTGACAATTAACTTCCGGCGATAGCCCTTAAGTCGCTTTAGTTTCTCCTCCAGGACATTCAAGTCCTTGTGAGGATAAATCTCTACTCGGGCCCGGGAGAGGCGACATCCGTCAACGATGCTGGCATGGTTAAGCTCATCGCTCAAGATAAGATCACCTTCTCCCATAAGTGAACCGATGACCCCGATATTGCACAGGTAGCCGGAGCTAAAGGCCAGGGCGGCCTCAGTATGTTTAAAACTGGCAATCTTGCTTTCCAGCTCCTGATGCAGTTCCATATTTCCCGAGATGAGCCGCGAGGCCCCGGAACCACAGCCATATCTCTTTACTGCCTCAATCGCTGCCTCCTTTAATCGGGGATGATTGGCCAGGCCGAGATAGTTATTGGAGCAGAGTATCACCACTCGTTTACCATCCAGGCTAATCTCCGGGCCCTGCTCACCCTCGATTAATCGCAGGCTTCGGTAGAGCCCTTTCCCCTTGATTTCTCTTAATTCTCTTTTAATGAACTCCATAACGAATTTAAATTAGGTAGTGTACATATTTAGTTGATAATTCCAGCCATATATTTGTTCCTACGACAGACCCTTCGAGACGCCTTTTTGCATTTTACATTTTGCAATTTTCATTTTGCACTTTATATAGTCCGTCTCAAGCGGATTAATCTAATCTAGGATCTTCCTGGTTCAAGAATTTAACAGTTAGCATACAATAAATTAATCGTCAACCACCTGGAGTGCAGGACTTTCCCCAGTTTTTTAGGTAAAGAGTGGATCGGCGGGGCTTTTGCTCGGCTGAGCCCTGTCCTGAGGTACTCGAAGGGTTGTCGAAGTCCAGCCCCGTAACATTGTCCGCCCCTGTCCGCCTGAGGAGGATCAGGCGGATTAGACGGAGTAAATGATTGGAGGTTTTTGGGGGAAACTCCGGGGGACAACTCTGCTTGACAACCGGTATCATTTTTAATATTATCTCCTTATCTTTTAAAGGATCGTTATTCTCACATTCATTCGCTAAAATATTCTAATAGTCTTGAAGGGGTGTTCAATTATCTCCATAACTAATATCAGGAAGAGCCACAGGTAGGCCCGCAATTTACAGAGAGGATTCTGAGATTCTAGTGGTCATTAAACAGGCTACATCCTACTTCGACCGCCTGATGCGGACTACGTAGGACAGGTCCGTACTTCGTCCCGCGTGAACGCGGGATTTCGTAGGGCAGAGTGTTTGGGCGTTTATTTATAAGAGGCGAAGGGCAAAGAGCATAGGGCGGAAATAGGAAATGTCCATGAGATTAGAGGAGGTGAAAAGGTCATGAGTATTATCAAAGAAGAAGCAAAGAAGCTCATAGACAAATTGCCAGACCAAGCAACTTGGGATGATATCATGTACGAATTTTATGTTAAAAAGAAGTTGGCAATTGCTTTGAAGGCTGCTGAAGAAGGGAAAGTTGTTTATCAAGAGGAAGTTAAAAAAAGGTTTCTTTCAAAATGAAAATCGAGTGGACTGAACCCGCCCTATCGGATTTAGAAAGTATTCGGGATTATATTAGGAGGGATTCAGAATATTACGCAGCCCGATTTATCGAAAGAATTATTGAGGCGGTGGAAAATCTGGAGAAATTTCCTGAAGTGGGACGGAGTGTTCCAGAAGCTGAGGAAGAAAATATTCGGGAACTTTTATTCTACAACTATCGAATTATGTATCGTGTAGAAAGCGAACGCATTTTAATTCTCACCATTACACACGGAGCTCGGGATTTAAGTCAGAAAAAACCAAAACCATGGGATGTCATCTAAATGCATGTGGATACGATGTGATCGTAAATTTATATTTCGGGCATTTCTGAAAAAAGTCCTTAAATTATACGGGGTTCGGCGATAGAGTTTTTGAAAAATTAACATTGTTCTGAGCCAAGACAAAAAAGTGGTTGAGGAAGAAAATCTTCAATCGCCTTTTTAGAGTCAAAATGGCGGGTTTTTCAGCTGACGGGGGTATTTTTTCACGGTATTTTAGTTAACGGTATTAACTGGGTTTAATACCCCGCTATTTCATTAGATCCTCGTTCTTTTCAATAAAAAGGAGGCC
>JAUWWP010000362.1 GCA_030616835.1 Deltaproteobacteria bacterium
CGCTCGATGTATCAGCCACATAGGCATAATCTCCAGTTGCATAGACTCCATAGCTAAACCCCAAGGTATCCTGATAAACCGGGGCGCCAGGATTGGCCGGATCGCTAACATTAATGATCGCTAAACCGCTACCAGAATCAGCCACATAGGCATAACCCCCGGTAACATAGACTCCACGGCTACTCCCTGAAGTCTCCCGATAGACCGGGGTGCCGGGATTGGCCGGATCGCTCACATCAATGATCGCTAAACCGCTACCCAAATCCGCCACATAGGCATAGCCCCCGGTAACATAGACTCCAAAGCTCCACCCTGGGGTATCCCGATAGACCGGGGCGCCGGGATTGGCCGGATCGCTTATATCAATGATCGCTAAACCAGCACTATGATCAGCCACATAGGCATAGCCCCCGGTAACATAGACTCCATAGCTAAACCCTGAGGTATCCCGGGAGCCTACCTCAACCGGCTCTCCGTATTGATCAGTGAAGGTAATGCTCCAACTGTTGGTGCCGCTAACGGTCTGACCATTGACCAGCACCGCGGTAATCCCACTGCCGGCCCCATCATCCGCGGTTCCACTTACGACCACTACCGAAGAATTGATGCACTCCCCCGCAGTGGGCTCCGAAATCGTTACCATCGGCAGGGTTACATCCTCAGCGTAGTTCTTTACCGTCTCCGCCCCCGGGTTGCCGCAGGCATCGCACTCAATGCACCGCAGGGTCATATTGGAGCTTATTGTCGCCGGGGCAGCCGGGGATAAGCAGTCAGGGACACTGCCATCGGTCGTGCAGTGCTCCGGCCCACCCTCATCCGTGGTTCCCGTTATTGACTCACCCAAACAGTATTCTCCATCCGGCGGGCTCACTGCCGGCGGCCCCGGGCCAATATTATCATAGGAATAGGTGTCAGCCAGGCTGCATCCGTTAGTAGTCAGGGGGGTTACCATCACATTATTATAATCCCCACCCGGAGCACTAACCGCGATCGAGGTATCGCCCCAGGAAGTAACGCCTGCCCCGGTCCCGTTAAAGGTAACCGAGCCGGTATTTGGTCCAAAATCTGAGCCGCTGATGGTCACCGAATCCGCGGGACATCCGGTAGTAGGGCCGATACTGCTGATAATGCACCCAACCGCGGCGGCATTGAAAGTTGCCGAAACCTCTGTTAAGAAATCACCATTAGCGCTGTATAGATCAACACTAACTACAATAGTAACCGCCCCTAAACCTGGCCCCAGTGTCAGCAGGGTGCTGGCTCTGCCCGAAGAGCTGGTAACTTTATCAATTGTGGTTACGGGTCCTGGTAAGGTTGCCCCTCCGGTGGTATCGCTGGTGATCTCATAAGTGATAGTTACCCCTCCCCGGGTGCAGCCGGAGATGGTCTGGGTGCAGGCAGGAAGGTTACTCAATTCTACCTCCAGGGGCTGGGGAAGGGTCTGATTGGGAGTTCCTTCCTGTCCATCTCCATCAGTGACCGTAAGCCCGATGGCCCAGCAGTCAGGGGGATCGAAAACCGGTAGATCGGGGCGAAAGCCCAGCAGGTACTGGCGGATGGCCAGAGCATCGCTTACCGCCAGCCGGCAGTCGTGACCGCTGGCATCGGCATTACCCCTCAGGGGCACCCCGGGATAGCCCCCGGCGTTCTGGCGGATCCTGAGCAGGTCATTGACATCAATGGTAGCGTCCCACGCCCCTTCAGCCTTGCCGTAGGTCAGGCCCCCCGCCCGGGCCTCTCCCGTGAAGGAAAGAAGCATGAGGATGGAAAATAACCAAATCCCAATGACCTTTGTCTCTTGATTCATTTTACCCTCCTTTTATTATTAAATCTTAACCACAAATTTCACTAATTACACGAAACAGTGACAGATAAATTCGTTTAATTCGTGAGATTCGTGGTCACATAAGCCCTCTGGAGTTAAAATCAGAGATAAATTCGTTTAATTCGTGAAACATGTCCTGAGCTTGTCGAAGGGTTCGTGGTTACTGAACTTCCACAAATCCATTCCTGACAAAGCCGCTGATAGCTTGGCGATCGTTGTCTGATAGCGTTCTAATCCTCAGTGCAAGAGTGCTGGTTCCCGAATCAATCACATCGAAGGTTAATTTAGCCACATTGATTCCCATCCCGCTGGGGGCTGTCCAGTTAGTTCTGCCATTATTGGCCTCAAAAAACTGGGAAGTGGCCAGGCCAGTATCCGGGTCAATGGAGTTGCTGACCCGGGCAGATACCGAGCTGAATTCTACTGCGTCGCCTCCGGATATCCTTTGCAGTAGCACTACCTCGGGGTCAAAGCTAACGAAGAAGTGGTAGGCCCCCAGGCTGCGCCCCTCATCAGGTAGATTGACATAAACGCACATAATAAACTGGCTCACCACTGAAGGGTCGAGAGGGTTTTCCAGCGAAGAATCACAAAAATCCATAGTTACCCGGTAGAAATCCGGCTCGGCAAAGAAGCTGATGGTAGAGCTCCCCTCCTGGCCGCAGCGGTCAGTAGCTTCGACCGTCAGGGTATTATCCCCTTCCGGAAAGGCTACTCCTGGAATATCAAAAATTCCCTCCTCATCGCTCATTACTGTTATTCTCTCCCCGCTCAATGGATCGGAGATCTCCACCATACATAACGGCTCGGTCCTCCCGGTTATACCCTGAATGCGGGGATTGATAATACTTCCGTCCCGGGGATTGGTTAATGTTATACTGGGAGAGGTTGTATCTACCACGAAGGTACGAACCGCATCGAAAGAGTTTCCCGCCGGATTTGTGGCTCGGAGTCTAATGGTATTTTCTCTCTCCGGGAATGGTCCAACATCAGGGAAAATAAAAGAGCCCTCAGCATCACTCACAGTCTCTAAGCCCCAATCCAATAATTCCACCGTGCAGTTGGGCCCGGTTCTGCAGATTATATCAACAGTATCCGAGCATTCCATTTCCTCAGGACTTTCACAACTTCGAATTTCACAATTTATTGGGGTTCTTATCGTGAAATTGACTGTTTTACTTCCAATATTGTTAGCAGCATCGGTTGCCCTTACCGTCAGGCTATTACTTCCCTCGTTAAAGGCAACCTGGGAGAAGCTAAAATTCCCCAGTTCATTACTTCGGGTGGAGGCATGGGGAGCCAATATCTCAACCAGAATATCCGGCTCGGTGCTGCCGTCAACATTCAGGTTCCAGGGCCTATTGGCCCAAATAATAGCTCTATCCCTGGGTCGGTCAATTGTTACCGGGGGAGCGGTGATATCCACCAGTAAGCTGCAAGAGGCGTTGGCAGTCCTCCCTTCGTTATTGCTGACAGTTACAATCACCTGATTCATTCCTTCATTGAAGGCTACCAAGGGGAAAAGATATCCGCCGCTACTTTTGGCTGAGGTGACGAGCAGACCGCCGGTGCGGGGGTTAATGAGGGCCACCTGCATCCCCGGATTGGCACTGCCGCTAACATCCTGAACTGACTGGTTTGTAAGGC
>JAUWWP010000110.1 GCA_030616835.1 Deltaproteobacteria bacterium
AGCAAGTACGTAATCTGCAATGCCGATGAGGGAGACCCCGGGGCGTATATGGATCGGAGTCTCCTGGAAGGCAACCCTCATAGTGTCCTGGAGGGAATGCTGATCGGAGCCTATGCTATTGGCTCCCGGGAGGGCTATGTGTATGTCCGTAACGAATACCCGCTTGCGGTCAAAAATATCGGGATAGCAATCGAGCAGGCTCATAATTATGGTCTCCTCGGCGAGAGTATTCTTGGCTCTGATTTTTCTTTTAAGGTCCGAATAAACAGGGGGGGAGGGGCCTTTGTCTGCGGGGAATCAAGTGCCCTGATGGCTTCCTTGGAAGGCCGGGCCGGCGAGCCCCGGGCAAAGTATGTCCATATGGTTGTAAAAGGATTATATGATAGGCCGACCAATTTGAATAACGTCGAGACCTGGGCGAATGTGCCTTTGATTGTCAATAAAGGGGTTGACTGGTTTACGAAGATCGGCACCGGTGATGTTTCCCGAGACCCCTGGGGTGGAAGCAAGGGGACCAAGATCTTCTCCCTGGTAGGCAAGATAAACAACACCGGTCTGGTGGAAGTCCCCATGGGAATGACCCTCCGGGAGATTATCTATGATATCGGCGGGGGGATACCCAAGGGGAAGCGCTTCAAGGCGGTTCAAACCGGGGGGCCTTCCGGAGGCTGTATTCCCGAAAGGCTCCTTGATCTGAGGGTGGATTTCGATGAGCTTACCAAAGCGGGTTCAATGATGGGTTCCGGGGGGATGATCGTTATGGATGAAGATACCTGTATGGTGGATGTGGCCCGCTATTTCGTGGAATTCTTGGAGGATGAATCCTGTGGAAAATGTGTGCCCTGTCGGGAGGGGGTCAAACGGATGCGAGAGATCCTTAATGATGTCTGTGAAGGGAACGGGCGGAAGGGAGATGTGGAGCTGCTGGAGGAGCTTTCGGAGGCGATCATTGATGGCTCGCTTTGCGCCCTGGGGACAACTGCCCCCAACCCGGTGCTCAGCACCATCCGTTATTTCCGGGATGAGTACGACGCCCACATCCGGGACCGGTGGTGTCCGGCCGGGGTCTGTCGGGCACTTATTAGCTACCGGATCAGGGCCCGGGAATGTACGGGATGCACCCTATGTGCGAGGCAGTGCCCTTCGAAAGCAATCAGCGGGGAGCGGAAAAAGCCGCACCGGATTGAGCAGAAAAAATGCATTCAGTGCGGGGTCTGTTATGAGGTCTGCAAGTTTGGAGCAGTGCTGACCCGCCCCCGGGGAAGGTGGAGAGGATGAGCAAAAAAATCCCCCTAACCCCCCCGATGGGCATCGGGGGGGTTAGGGAGATTGAGAAGCATTAACCCCTCGATGGACATCGGGGGGGAAAGGCGTTATTGAAGATGCCTACTCGGCAGGTTAAATTGAGCATTAATGACCAGGAGGTCCAGGCGGAAGAAGGAATTACTCTGCTGGAGGCAGCCCGGGAGAAAGCGATTGGGATTCCCACCCTCTGTTATAATGAGGAGCTTTCCAGCTACGGGGCCTGCCGGCTCTGCCTGGTGGAGATTTTTCGGGGCAATCGCTCCCGACTGGTGACTTCCTGTAATTATCTGGTGGAGGAAGGGCTGGTGGTCAGGACTGACACCGAGCAGGTAAGGCGCACCCGGAAGATGGTGGCCGAGCTGCTTTTGGCCCGAAGCCCCAACTCGGAGAAGATTCAACAGGTTGCCCGTGATCTGGGGGTGGAGAGATGCCGCTTCCCGCTGGAAGATAATGACTGCATTCTCTGCGGGTTGTGTGTGCGCACCTGCCGGGAGGTGGTAGGTGTCGAGGCCCTGGGTTTTTCCTCGCGGGGCAGCAAACGAGAGGTCGTAACCCCTTTTTGCGAGCCCTCGCAGGTCTGCATTGGTTGTGGGGCCTGTGCCTATGTTTGTCCAACCGGATATATCGAGCTAAAGGACGAGGATGGGGTACGTAAGATCTGGGACCGGGAGTTTAAGCTTCGACGATGCCGGCTCTGCGGAAACTACTTTGCCCCCGAGTTTCAGCTTAAATATATTCAGGAGAAATGGAAGATACCCCGGGAGACTCTGGAGTTATGCCCGAGCTGCCATGACTGATTAGAGTGTTTTAAAATCAAGAAAAATTCTTGAGTTTATTAAGATAATATGTAATAATAGTAAATTAAGAAGGAGATTCTAAAGGATCGCAGGTAACTTGAGCTCCTGAAAGGAGAAAATAGTTATGGCAGGCCCTCAAATGGTAATGTATGAAAAAGAATTTAAGCTGATAACTACGGTTATCGAGCGGCTGACCAGGGAAGCCAATGCCAAAGTGGTATTTTTGGTAGATAAAAATGGTCAGCTCATTGCCAGTGCCGGGGAGACACAAAACATCGATACTACTTCCCTGGCGTCCCTGACCGCCGGCAATATTGCCGCTACCGGAGGGCTGGCCAAGCTCATCGGAGAGAAGGAATTCTCCATCCTTTTTCACGAAGGGGAAAGAGATAACCTTCACATCTCCATTGTTGCTCAGCGGGTCATCCTGGTGGTCATCTTTGATCAGCGATCCTCTCTCGGCTTGGTGCGCCTCCGGGTAAAAAAGGCCGGGGACGAACTTAGTGACATCTTTAATAGCCTGTTAGTGAAGGTGGAGCAGGAGCAGGAAGCGGTTGCCGAATCTCCTTTTGCCGAGATTACCGATGAGGATATTGACAACCTCTTCAGTGAGTAATTGATAAAAGGGTAATACGGCGATGTCCTTTATAAATTACGCATCCCGGGAGATTAACTGTAAGATCGTCTACTATGGCCCGGGGCTTGGTGGTAAAACCACCAATCTTCAGTATATCTATAATAGAACCAATCCCACTGCCAAGGGGAAGATGATTTCCCTGGCCACGGAGACCGAGCGGACCCTTTTCTTCGACTTTCTTCCCCTGGCTCTGGGGGAGATCCGGGGGTTTAAGGTCAGATTTCATCTTTACACGGTTCCGGGTCAGGTATTCTACGATGCCAGCAGGAAGCTGATCTTGAAAGGGGTGGACGGGATTGCCTTCGTTGCCGATTCCCAGATTGAGAGAATGGATGCCAATATGGAAAGTATGGATAATATGAAGATTAATCTGCGGGATCAGGGTTATGAGCTTGCCAAAATCCCCTATATCCTCCAGTATAACAAAAGGGACCTGCCTAATGCTGCCTCGATCGCAGAGCTGAAAAGAGTCCTGAACCCTAACGGGGTGCCCGATTTCGAGGCCGTAGCTACTATTGGGACCGGAGTATTCGAGACCCTCAAGACAATCTCCAAGGCGGTGCTGATTGAGCTACGGCGGGGGAGATAGAATTACTTCATAATTCCGGGTCAGGGCCTGCCTAAGGCGGATTAAATTCAGGAAAAGGAATAAAGGTTTTTGGGAGTTAATGTATTAAGAGGGATATGCAAAGAGAAAGGAGGTTATCCAGAGAGAAAGACTTCTTAAAAATTGAAAAAAATCGTTCCCCGGTAGCTCAGCAGGCAGAGCGGGTGGCTGTAAAGAGAATGAATCTAATTGTCATCGAGAGGTTCATTTAGGATTGCAGCTTCCACGGGAAACCGTGGTTGAAAAATCGGGTGAATTCAGGGAAGCCTAAGTCCTGAGTTTTCTGAAGGATATGGTAACCCTGAGCGAAGTCCACCGAAGAGGGCAAGTGTAGGTGGAAACGTGCAGAGACTACGAGGTGAGGACCCTGACCAATAAGCCTCGCGATAGCGCCCGATACCCTAACTTTACTTTAACCAGGTAAAGAGGGTGATGAGATAGTCCAAGCCTTATGGAAACATAAGGGCCACTTGTAACCACTTGGTCGCTGGTTCGAATCCGGCCCGGGGAGTTAAAAATTTTGCGTTGCAAAATTTTTGGAGCAGGCGAGCAGATGAGCAGTAGAACAGGGGATTAAAGCGAGCCTGCGGTCTACTGTTCCACTGTTCAACTATTCAATTTTGCGGAGAAAAAATCGGAGGAAGATGAGCAGGTAATTCGCCAAAGGCGAATTAGAGCAGGCGAGCAGATGAGCAGTAGAACAGGGGATTAAAGCGAGCCTGCGGTCTACTGCTCCACTGTTCAACTATTCATTTTGCGTTGCAAAATTTTTGGAGCAGGCGAGCAGATGAGCAGTAGAACAGGGGATCAAAGCGAGCCTGCGGTCTCCTGCTCCACTGTTCAACTATTCATTTTGCGGAGAAAAAATCGGAGGAAGAGAGCAGATAATTCGCCAAAGGCGAAGTAAAAGGTAGGGGGTCAAAAAAAGGTAGGGGGTCAAATCTTTAATCTTGACAAATGAGCAAATAATGCCGCAGATTGAATTGAAGATAAAACGAGTGCTATTCATATTAATCAAGGAATAGTATCCTACTTCGCTAAAGCTACGAAGGACTGGTCCTACTTCGTCCGCGGCGGCGGACTACGAAGGACAGGGGGATTCGAGGGTTCGGGGACCCTCTTGCTGGAAATAAGTTTTTATGGTAGTCTGTGGATCCGGAAAAGGTCTTAGTCTAATGGCCACTGATAACTAAAGACGATGCTTTTTATCTGAATGAGGATCAAAAGGAGAGTTAACCGGAGCCTAAGAAGGAAGGGAGGTGTTATGAGATGAAAAAATTCTGGATTGCTATCGTGAGCATAACTATGTTTTTGGGGGTAGTCGGATGTAAAAAGGAGGTAGCTAAGCCTCCGGTAGAGGAAACAGTTGTGGAGGAGATTAAGGAACCCGAAAAGGTGGAAGCAATTGAGACTCCCACAAAGAAAGAAAAAGAAGCCGAAAGTTTAGGGGAACCGGAGGAAGGTAAGACTCCCGAGCAGGCGGAAGAAGAGTAAGAGTGGTAAATGGCCAAAGCCCTTTCCCGTTGCTTATTACTCAATAAGGTGATAGATTTTCTTTATGGCGGTTCTCAGGACATGGCTTGTTTTTGACTGATTGTAATTATCTGGAGGGTCTTTTTGCCGTGTGCTAGGGTGCGAATCTGATACTTTACGATATACAGGATTGTGGTTCGGTGGGATACCGGCCCGGGGATTTTTTTAAGATTCTAACCACCAGGCACGTTTTTCAACTACAAATGATTTTTGCATTACAATAGACCTATCCATAGAATTTTATCCTTCTTCTTAAGGGAAGCCTATTATAGTAACTTATACTGGCTAAGCCTAACCGCCTTCGAACCTCGGAGCTCGGTTCATCTTCAGTCCTCACCGCATATTGCCTAAGAATTTTATTTTTTAAAAAATTTATAAGAAAGTTGCAAAAAACATTTGACAAATGCAATCAGTTTTCAAGGCACTTTTTAGCAGTTCGATAGTTAATCTGGAGCTCCCAGCAAATTTCCTTCCAGCTCTTTCCTGCTTCTCTCATCTGCCTTACTTTTTTTCGGTACTTCTGATATTTGGGCTCCGCTCCCAGCCTTACTCCTTTCTTTTTTGCTTCGGCCAATCCATTCTTGAAGCTACGAAATTTTGGGGTCAGACCTGGACAAGGTGACCGAGAATTCAAATTTCAGACATTTCTGAAAAATAAAGTCCTTCATTTATGCGGGGTTAGGAGATCGGGTTTTTGAAAAATCACTATTCTCGGTCAGCCTGTGGACATTAGACAATTTAAGGAAGGGAATAGGAATCACCCATTAAAGGGTACCTGTCAAGAGAGATGAAGAGGGCAGGGTCATTTTCTCCTAAGTTGTTTTAGAACTAAAATCCCATAAATCCTCTTAGCAATTCTCTGTTGAAAAACCCGACAGAATAGAATAAAATGAAGCAATCTGTAAAAAGTTTTAGATAATAGAGTTAAGGGATCGCATTTTGATGTGCATCCGATTAAAACTCCTGTCAGGCTGAAGGGTGTGGAGATGACCGGTTTTATGGGCAAATTCTTGGTAAATTTTGAGCTCCCTGACTACATCGGGCTGGGGAAGTCAATTTCCGTAGGTTTGGGACGGCGATAAAAGTGGGAACTAAGAAGTGAGAAGCGGGATACTATGATAGGCAAAGTTATTTCAAAAAACGGTAAAGAAATACGACGTACAGCGGAAAGGTGGTATCATATTGTTGAGTCTCACGATTACATGGCGGGTAATCAAGATATCGTCTTTGAAACCTTAGGGGATCCAGATATTATAGTCAGTGTCGAAAAAAATGAATTTATAGTAATTAAACATTATATTAAGACCACTATTTCAGAAAAACATGCAATTGTAATATATAGAGAAGAGGAAAATGATGGATTTGTAATAACAGCTTTTATGACTTCTAAACCAGAAAAGATTATCAAAAAGGGGGTTATATGGAAAAAGTGACAAACATATTAGAATCTGTTCCCTATCTCTTAAAGATGCCATCTAAGCATATGTGGGTTGATTATGACGATGAAGCAGATGTGCTCTACCTAAGCTTCAGAAAGCCTCAGCAAGCGAATGACAGCATAATGGAAGATGATATTATTTACCATTACCACGACAAGGAACTCGTTGGTCTTACAATAATGCACGCAAAAGGGAAAACCTGAGTAATATTGCAAATCAAAAAAATTCCGGGGATACAATACTAAAATATTCCTTTCCATCCCGAGAGACGGTGTTCCATTTAATTCCATAACTAATTCAAATCCTTCGACCCCGCTCAGGACGGGCAGAACAGCCCTTTCTAAGTTGCTTTTTTCTCAACAATGTGATAGCTTTTCTTCATGACGAGAGTTCTTTTTCCCCAATCCGTACCGAGGGCAGGTTTCGTAAAACATAGGAGATTTCGATGGATCAATAGTCGTAATTGCTCATCTTCTACTCCACTCGGAAGTGAAGGCGTTTTCTTAGGCCTCGAATCTCCTTGACGCTGCATATTATTACGGCTAAAATAAATTGTAATTGTGATAATATTTGATTCTTCAACTCTCATATTGTTAACCAAGGCGGAACTAATTGACGACCTCCTCGAGGGTTACGAGGGAAAGATTCTCATACCGCGGGAGGTAGAGGTGGAATCCTGCGGCAGAAAGAAGAGCTTCGCCGCCCTTTTTATACGGAACAAGATAGAGGAAAAAAAGATCGGCGTCGCGAAGATATCGAACGCTGCTTTGTGCAGCCGGCTCATGCGGGACTTCCGCATATGCAGGGGTGAGGCCGAGGCATTTGTGCAGGCCTTAGAGAGGAAGGCAAAGCTTGTTGCTACTGACGATAAAAACGCCATTAAGGCTTACAAGCTTCTTAAGCTATCTTTTACATCGGCCATCGCTATGCTTGTCAAGATGGCCGAGAGGGAAGTAATTGACACGGAGAAGGCGAGGGTGGCGCTGAGGGCATTGACTAGATACGGAAGGTACAGTGACGAAATAATAAAAGAAGCGAAAAAAAGGCTTAAAACAAGATAGGAGGAAAATCTATGCCTTACAAGACAATGAGTATAAGAATAAACAGGGAGGACCATGATTTCGTGAAGGAGCTGGCCAAAGAGGCGAAAGAAGACCTCTCCAGCACCGTGAGAGAGCTTATAGACAAGGGCAGAGTCCACCTTGCCATAGAGGAGTACAAGAAAGGTAACGCCTCTCTTGGTCGGGCCACCCGGCTTGC
>JAUWWP010000297.1 GCA_030616835.1 Deltaproteobacteria bacterium
ACTATTTAGCCCCGCGGACGGCGGCACCAAAGCGGCAGAGCCACTCGTATTTTTCCTGGTCAAGCGGGCCCAGCTCCACTGCCCGGAGCGGAGCCTCGAGCTCATTGCGATTTCGGGGGCCGGCCAGACAGAGGTCAACTTTCGGATGATTCAATACGAAGCGGAAGCAATCCTCCGGGGTGGGAATCGGCTCATCTTCCGGCCAGCCCCGGGGGCGGCGCAGAAGGCTGCGATACCGGGTGGAATTGAAGCCCACTACTGCCGGTCCTCCTTCGGGTAGATGAGGAAATACCTCCTCCTCAGCCCCCCGGTGGGCAGCATTGTAGCGGATCAGAATTACATCAAGGGGCCACTCATTGGCGAGGCGGGCCGCCAGTCTTCGGCTATGAGCAGAGATTGCAATATGCCGAATACGCCCTTCATCTTTAAGTTTAAGCAGTTTCTCCAGGGCCTTTTCATCCTTTGAGCGAATCCAGCCTAAATGAAAGATGTCGAGATAATCGGTGCCCAGCCAGCGTAGATGCCTTTCTACCGAGCGCGAAATGCTCCCGGGAATCTTCCAGATATAGCTGACGGTTGCCAGGACAATCTTTTCTCGCTGCTCGGGCTTCAGGGAGGCCAGCCAGCGAGCCATTGGATAGTAGGTAGGGAATATCGGTCCCCAGAAAAAATAGTTGACTCCCCGATCCCGAGCGTAGTCCAGATCCTTCCGGGACAGGGAGTATCCTCCTCCGATACCGATGGGGAAAACGGTAAGTCCGGTTCGGCCCAGAGGCCGGGGGTCAAAGCTCATGGTAAGTCCTCCTTTGAGATTTTTTGCTGAGATAGGAAGGCTACCGAATGGCAGCCTTTTCCCGAAAGGAATCGGCTGATCAGTAATGTAGCAGAAGAGCCTTCAGGGTGCAAGATTTTAGAGTCAATTTTTCCTTGAAATCTTCTTAATGACGGGGTAAATTAAATTGATTTTATCTCGATAGAAATCTACCTCAGGCGGATTGCCACGAGGATGGAGAGTTTTCAGATACTTTATCCGCCTAAGGCGGATTGGGATTTGAGGCATTGGGATTTGATTGAATTGGGATTTGGTCAAGGAAGTAACAATGGGTAATTATGGCTCTTTTGAGCAGTTCCGGCAGAGGTATCCTAAGGGTAAGAGGTCGGATAATACCTGGGGGGGAAGATTAGAGAAGATTGCCCGGGCTATTCCTGACCGGACTGCCTTCATCCAGGGGGAGAGGGAGCTTACCTGGAGCCAATTTATTGAGCGGGTGAACCAGTTGGCCAATGCATTTCTGGACCTGGGGATAAAAAAGGAAGATCGGGTGGCAATTATGGGTTTTAACTCAATTGAGTGGATGGAGACCTACTTTGCCGCCTCCAGGATTGGGGCAGTACCGGTCAATGTCAACCCGAGGTTTGTTCCGGCGGAGCTGAAATATCTGCTTGAGGATTCCGACTCGGTTGCCCTGATACTTGAGGAAGATGGGGTTGAAAGAATAAATCAGATCCGCCACGAACTGCCGCTGCTCAAGCACTGTATCGTTCTGGGAGGAAAGGCCCCGACCGGTATGCTGAGCTACGACGAGCTAATCAGCAAATATCCCAATAGCAAGCCTGAACTGAGCTGGAAGGTAACCAATGAGGATTTTGCCTTTCTCTTTTATACCAGAGGAACAACCGGATACCCCAAAGGAACTATCTGGGATGGGGAGACCCGGGTAAGGGGTTTGGACATAATTATGGTGAATGCGATGGCTCCCTCGGGCCGCAGCCGGAAAGCTGGAAAGGAAACAACTGCGAGAGGTGGCAATGAAGATGCTGGGATACTCCGAATGATTGGGGTTAGGCATAGCTGCCGGAAGAAGTTGCTTTTTCTTGACAAATATTATTTTGCTTTATATTGTTTCCGTCAGGGTAAGGTACGATTGTTGCAATTTTTAGCAGTTTGTTGAAAGAATATTTATTATGGAATTGTTCTTTCAGATATCACTGATAATCATTTTCTTCGGAAGTGGCCTTGGTTTTTTAATGGCCATTACCGATATAATAGAAAGTGGCTTAAATCAAACAAAAATCTTTCGCTTTCTACTTTTGACCGCAAGCAGTATTATCCTTCTGGAATCGGGGTTTTTGGCTCAAAATACTCCCCTCAAATATCCAGTTAGTATACAGTTTTTTTTAACATGCATTTATTTAGCCGGTCCGGCGGGCTTTTTATATTTTAACTCCCTGATTCACCCTGGTAGACTTGAGTTGAACAAATTTCGGCTAATAATCCACATGATGCCCGCATTGATAGCTTTTGTTTCTGAAACAGCAATGATGTTCCGACCCCACGAGATCTCGAAAACAATGATGACCAATCTTTTAAATGCTCCTACTCAACATATTTTAACTCCAGTAATAGTCCTGGGTGCTCTTCACTGTTTTTCATATTTTGCCTACCTCTTAAGAGTTGAACTATCGATATGGAACAGCAAAGAGATCAGGGTCGAAATCCGGATGTTAGTATTGGCAAATTTGATAATCCTGCTCGCGGTGATTGCCTTATGCGTTGGGTTTGTGTTTAAACTGAAGGCTTTGTTCTTATTGGGCGGAGTGTTAATAAGTTTTTTTATCCACATAGGGAATTTTGTTGCATATCACCGTTATCCACAGTTTTTCCAAATGCTGAAAAAAGAGATCAAGCAGAAAAGATACGAAAAATCACTGCTCCTCGGTCTGGATGCTGATATTATTCACGCCCGATTAATTGAATTAATGAACGATGAAAAATTTTATGAAGATATGGAAATAAACCTTAGCTCATTTGCAGAGAGTTTATCTATTACCCCACACCAACTTAGCCAATTTATGAACGAAAAGTTGAATATGGATTTTCGTAATTTTATAAATCTGTACAGAGTTGAAGAAGCGAAGCGGTTGCTGATCGATAAACCTGAAAAGAGTATTCTGAATATATGTTTTGAGGTTGGTTTCAGTTCGAAATCCGCTTTTTATAACGCATTCAATAAGAATACCGGTAAAACTCCCAGGGAATTCCGAGCCGAGGGGATGAAAAATAGCGACTTCCATAAACGAAATCCCGTCTAAAACCAGAATCACTTTCTTTTTCCAAAAATACCATAAAATCAGCTACTTATGTCTTTTTAATTCCGCTCGAAATTTCCAGGTAGATAATCCAGAACTAATTTTTTGTTCCAAGTTTATATTCTTGGGCGACATTTATCCTAAATTATTTAAAAAATCTAATAAAATTCATTACGGCCGGGAGAAGAAGGAGCTGGAGCTCATCTGGGAGCAGTAGCGGAAGGATCATACCGGGATAACTATCACCAAGGAATGACAGAAGTTGGTTTTTTCTTGACAAATACTACTTTGTTTTATATTGTTGCGGTAAGGTTAAGGTAAAATTTCCTTAATTTCTCAATTTATTGTTTGAGGCCATTGAAATTAGAGGAGGGGAGCTATCATGTTCGATAAATTAGCATATTGGTACCGGGTTCTGAGAGAAATGTTGAAGATCATGTACCATGTGTCTCCCGGAGGGGTAATTATTGGTGGAATAGTTCTCCTGGTAATCCTGGGTTTAATAGTATGGCTGGTAGTTTACCTAAAGAAGCGGCGTGCCCGCTCTAAGGCTTAAGAACCATTGACACCAATCCTTCGACAAGCTAGCTCAGGACAAGTTTAGCAAGGGCTTAAGGTAGGTTTGAGTTTAATCTGCTATTTTCCTAAGAAAGGAGGATAACCAAAAATGTCATCCAAGGGTGTTAGCCGGCGTGAGTTTTTAAAGGGAACCGGAGTCTCAATTGCCGCCTTATCTTTAAGCAGGCTCACTTTCCTAAAATCAGGGAGCAGCTATGGGGCGGAGGCGGAGAAGGAGGTTATAAAGGGTTATGAGTATCGAGAATGGGAGGAGATCTATCGGCAGAAGTGGCAATGGGACAAGATTACCAAAGGAACGCATCTGGTTGACTGTTATCCGGGTGCCTGTTCATGGAATATATATGCAAAGGATGGGGTAGTGTGGCGGGAG
>JAUWWP010000092.1 GCA_030616835.1 Deltaproteobacteria bacterium
CTTGTCCCATTGCCACTTCTGCCGATAGATCTCCTCCCACTCTCGATACTCATAACCCTTTATAACCTCCTTCTCCGCCTCCGCCCCATAGCTTGCCCCTGATTTTAGGAAAGTGAGCCTGCTTAAAGATAAGGCGGCAATTGAGGCTCCGGTTCCCTTTAAAAACTCACGCCGGCTAACACCCTTGGATGACATTTTTGGTTATCCTCCTTTCTTAAGGAAATAAGCACTTACAGACAAATTTCACTCCCCAGACCGTATGATTGACACATGTTCATGCATTATCTGGGTTAATTATTGCTTACCAGATTATATCAGGGAAAGTCAAGTATTTTTTGACCTTGACATTTTCCGAGGATGTTTATAAGATTGATAAAGCCGGAGGTAATTCAAAGGGCGAAGGGTTGAGTAAGGATGAAAATTTGATGAACCTTGCCTTGAGTGAGGCCAGAAAGGCTATCAAAGAAGGGGAGGTTCCCGTAGGAGCAATCCTGGTTAAAGATAAAAGGGTCCTTGCCCGGGATCATAACCGAACCATTCACCTGAATGACCCTTCGGCCCATGCCGAGATCCTGTTATTAAGAAAGGCAGGGGAGAAGCTAAAGAATTGCCGCTTACCCGGGGCTACCCTTTATGTTACCCTTGAGCCCTGCCTGATGTGTGCGGGGGCAATGATTCAGGCAAGGATTGCTCATTTGGTCTACGGAGCTCCTGATCCCAAGGCCGGAGCGGTAGCCTCGGTTTATCATGTCTTTGCAGATAAAAAGCTCAACCATACCGTGAGAGTGACCGGAGGAGTTTTAGAAAACGAGTGCCGGGCTTTACTCCAGAGCTTTTTCAAAGATAGAAGATAGAAAAGGAGAGGTACCGAAGTGGTCATAACGGGCCCGACTCGAAATCGGGTTGAGGGCTAATAACTCTCACGTGGGTTCGAATCCCACCCTCTCCGCCAAAGGCTTAATTAAGGGTGGGTAGTTTTTGGACCCACACCCTCCCGATCACCTGAAGTGGGAGAGATGCCCGAGTTGGCTGAAGGGGCGCGACTGGAAATCGTGTATACGCCCAAAAGGTGTATCGTGGGTTCGAATCACACTCTCTCCTCCAATAAATTTATGGGTAGTGTTGATAGCTGGGTCCTGCACTGGGGAGGGGTTACAAACCCCGTCAGGTCCGGAAGGAAGCAGCGGTAGTAATCTCTTTCCCTTAGTTGCAGGGATGCCTGGCTATCAATAGTATCCATAATTGGGGTATAAGAGAGATCTGCAAATGTCCTATGTAGTTCTGGCTCGGAAATGGAGACCTCAGAGATTCGAGGAGGTTGTCGGTCAAGATCATATCACCACGACCCTCCGGAATGCTATTTCCAGCGGGAGGATAGCCCATGCCTTCCTCTTTTCTGGCTCCCGGGGAGTGGGAAAAACTTCCGTAGCCCGGATCCTGGCTAAGGCCCTAAACTGCGAGCAGGGGCCAAGGCCTGACCCCTGCAACCAGTGTCCACCCTGCCAGGAGATCTCTGCCGGTAGCTCACTCGATGTTCTGGAGATAGATGGTGCCTCCAATACCGGGGTTGATGATGTAAGGGAGCTTAGGGCGAATATCAGATACACGCCATCCCGAGGGAAGTACCGAATTTACATCATTGACGAGGTCCATATGCTCTCGACCAGCGCCTTCAATGCGCTCTTGAAGATACTGGAGGAGCCTCCGGCCCATGCCCTTTTCATCTTTGCTACTACCGAGCCCCATAAGATCCCGGAGACCATCCTTTCCCGCTGTCAGCGCTTTGATTTCCGACGGATTTCCCAAGGACTCATCCAGAAACGCCTGAATGAGATCCTCTCCCAGGAGGGGGTAAGGCTATCTGAGCAAGGACTGAGGCTAATAAGTAAAGAGGCAGAGGGAAGTATGAGGGATGCCCAGAGCCTTCTGGATCAGGTTATCGCTTATGCCGGCAAGGAGATCCCGGATATCCCGGACGCCAATGTCATTGAGGTTCTGGGCGTGACTGATCGGAGGCTGCTCTTCGAAGCCTCCCTGGCAGTTATTGAAAGGAATGCTCAGCGGTGCCTGGAGATTAGCCATAATGTCTATAACTATGGTTATGATATCAAGCAGTTCGGGAAGGAGTTACTGGAGCATTTCCGGAACCTTCTGGTGGTAAAGGTGGCCCAGGAGCCCCAGCGCTTAATGGATCTGACGGCGAACGAGATCGAGGAGCTGCGTGAGCAGGGAAAGAAGTTGAGCCTGGAAGAGACCCTGCAGTTGTTCAACATCCTCCTTAAGGGAGAGGAGGAGATAGCCCGCTCTTCTTACCCCAGGCTGATCCTGGAGCTAACCCTGGTAAAGATGGCTCAGGTCAAGGCAATCTATCCCCTGGAAGAACTCCTGAAGAAAATAGGTGATCTGGAGGGGAGCCTTAGGGGCACGACCCCGGTCTCCTCCGAAGAGGAAGTAAGCAAGACAAAACCTCCAGTCTTGGAGAAAGGGGTTGAGCTTAACGGTGGGGACTGGGAGGGACTGCTGGAGTTTGCCCGGAGCAAAAAGCCGATGCTGGCATCCTTCCTAGAGCACGGGAGACTTCTCAGCCTCGGCCAGAGCGAAATGGAGATCGGCTTTCCGGAAAACTCCATCTTCCGAGAGAACCTTCAGGATATTGAAAACCTGAATGCCTTTAAGCAGATCTGTCGGGATTTTTTCCATCGGGAGATAAAGATCAAGTTATCTACCCTGAGCCCAGAGGCCCCTTCTTCTACCCCTCGGGAAGAAAAGGTTAGAGAGGGAGATAGGAAGAGAGATCTGGAAATGGATGCTCGGAACGACCCGATGGTCAGAGAAGCGTTAAATATCTTCGGGGGAAGGATCACCGAGGTTAAGCTCGGGATAGGAAGCGAAAAATAAACCCCGTAAGACCTCTGGTCTTTTACGGGGTAGATCTTGCAAAAAGTTAGGAGGAGAAAAGATGATTAAAGGCGGAATGGGTAATATAGTCAAGCAGTTTCAAAAGCTTCAGGCACAATTGGCCAAGGTTCAGGAAGAGCTGGCACAGAAAGAGGTAGAGGCCTCAGCAGGAGGGGGAATGGTTACGGTCAGGGTTAATGGGAGGCAGGAGCTGCTTTCGGTTAAGATCGACCCTGAGGTCGTTGATCCTGGTGAGGTAGAGATGCTGGAGGATCTGGTGGCGGCTGCAGTTAATGAGGCGATGAACCGGGCCCGGGATTTGGCTGCCGAGCAAATGGGTAAGATTACCCAGGGTTATCCGATTCCGGGCTTGATGTAGCTGAGTATGAATCGAGATGTAGATCCCATTGAGCTGCTCATCCAGGAGCTCACCAAATTTCCCGGGATCGGAGAGAAGACCGCATCCCGTTTGGTCTTTCACCTCCTGCACTGCCCGCAGGAGGATGCGGAGGCCCTGGCCAGGGCAGTGCTTAACCTTAAGGAGAAAGTCAGGTTCTGTTCCTTGTGTTTTAACTTAACTGCTCAGGAGCAATGTAAGATCTGTCAGGATGAGAGAAGAATTGAGGGCGTTATCTGTGTGGTGGAGGAGCCTTCTGACCTTATTGCCATTGAAAAGGCCGGGGCTTTTAAAGGAAGATACCATGTTCTCCAGGGGGCTATTTCCCCCCTGGATGGGATTGGACCGGATAATTTAAAGATCAAAGAGCTACTGGAGAGACTACGCCGAGGTAAGGTGGATGAGGTGATCCTGGCTACTAATATCAATGTGGAAGGGGAGACAACTGCCCTATACCTGCAAAAGTTGATAAAGCCCCTGGGGATAAAACTTACCCGGATCGCCTGTGGAGTTCCCTCGGGAGGCGATCTGGAGTATATTGATCGGGTCACTATTGGTAAGGCCCTGGAGAACCGAAGGGAGATATAGATTTGGCTCATCACGAATTGTTCCGCATCCGTGCGGGATTAAATCCAAATGCCAATTAAAATAAATCCAAATTCCAAAATCCAAATGTCAAATGAATGTCAAATGACTAAATGTCAAAAGATTTTTTATTTATTTGTCATTCAGCCTTCGTAGCCAGCCACCTTCGCCGGAGCTAAAGCGACGGCTGAACTACGGCGAAGTAGGCTTTGAACTTTGGGTTTCATTTGAACTTTGAGCTTTGGCATTTGACATTAGATCTTCTTCTTCTGGCAATGATATTATGTGGGTGAATTCTGTCTACCCGCTATATTCCGTAAAGAGCTTTAAATTCAGAATAGAAGATGGTTGAAGTAAGGATTCACGGAAGAGGAGGTCAGGGGGCAGTTACCTCGGCCGAGCTGTTGGCCCTGGCAGCAATCGAAGAGGGGAAATTTGCTCAGGCGATGCCCAGCTTCGGCCCGGAAAGGCGGGGAGCCCCGGTTATTGCCTACCTCAGAATAAGTGAAAAGGAGCCAATCCGGATCCGCTCGGTGATAATTCAACCCGATATTGTGGTGATTCTCGACCCCAGTCTGCTTAAGATTATTGATTTTACCGCCGGGTTGAACAAGAAAGGAATTGTCGTGATCAATACCAGTCGCTCGCCGGAGGAGATCAAAACTAACTTTCAGATCAAATCGAGGCTGGCAATAGTTGACGCTACTAAGATTGCCCGGGAGACCCTTGGTGTTCCGATTACCAATACTACGATGATGGGGGCCCTGATCAGGGTTACCGGGCTGGTGGGGCTTGCCTCGCTCACCGGGCCGATTCAAAGGCGATTCAATGTTAAGCTGGCGGAGAGGAACCTGAAAGCAGTGGAGAGAGCTTACCAGGAAACACTAGTAAAGGAGCAGTAAGAAGTTGGCAAATTCGAAGAAGGAGCTGGGCTGGAAGGATATTGAGGTTGGGGCAATCGTGATCGCCCCGGGCGGAGCCCGGGAGTACCGGACCGGGGACTGGAGGTCCCAGTGTCCTCAATGGGATAAAAATAAGTGCATAAAGTGCGGGCTTTGCTATATTTTCTGTCCGGAGCCTTCGGTCAAGCAGGATGCCCAGGGATACTTTGAAGCCGACCTCTATTACTGCAAGGGATGCGGGATCTGTGCCCGGGAATGCTGGACCGGAGCAATTACCATGGTTGAGGAGGAGGAGTAGATGTCCAGACGGGTAGGAATGGAGGCCTCGCTGGCCGTTTCCGAGGCGGTGAAGATGGCCAATGTTGATGTAGTGTCTGCTTATCCGATAACCCCCCAGACCCATATTGTGGAAAGCCTGTCCGAGATAATCGCTGAGGGCGAGCTGGATGCGGAATTTATCTGTGTGGAATCTGAGCACTCGGCAATGAGTGCCTGCCTGGGTGCCTCGGCCTGCGGGTCCCGGACCTTTACCGCCACTGCCGGTCAGGGTCTGGAACTGATGCACGAGGTGGTTTATATAGCCTCCTCGATGAGGCTTCCGATTGTGATGACAGTCGCTAATCGTGCCCTTTCGGCACCCTTGAGTGTCTGGGGAGATCACTCGGATGTGATGGCGGTGCGTGATACTGGCTGGATTCAGGTATTCGTGGAGAATGCCCAGGAGGCGTTTGATCACGTGCTCTGGGCCTTCCGGGTAGCGGAGGATAGGAGGGCGCTGTTGCCAGTAATGATTCACATTGATGGATTTAACCTCACCCATGTGGTGGAGCCTCTGGAGATACCGGAGATAGCCCAGGTGAATCAATTCCTTCCAGAGAATGACTATCCCCATCCCCTCTCCCCTGATCGACCGGTAACAATGGGGGCTTATGGCCCGCCCTTTATTTACACCGAAGTTAAAAAGGCCCAGGAGGTTGCCCTGCGTTCGGCAAATGCTATTATTCAGGAAGGCTGGGATGAGTTTGCCGAGATCTTCGGTCGTCGCTACCGGCCGGTGGAGAACTACCGGATGGAGGGGGCCCGGGTGGGAGTTTTGACCATGGGGAGTATCGGCGAGACCGCCTCGCTGGCTATCGACCGGATGCGTGATCAGGGAAAAGAGGTGGGATTGCTTAAGCTCAGGTTGTGGAGGCCCTTTCCCTTCGAGGAGATCCGCAAGGCAGTAGAAGGCCTGGAGACACTGGCGGTAGTGGACAGATGCATTTCCTTCGGTGGACCAGGGGGACCGGTATGCTCGGAGATCCGCTCGGCACTTTATCAAGCTCCCTCCCGGCCTCGGGTGGTAGGATTCGTTGCGGGACTGGGGGGAAGGGATATCTCGCCTGAACAGTTCGAGGAGATAGTAAAGAGGGCCGAAGAGATCGCGCAAAAAGGCTCTCCCGATGAGTATGAAATGATTGGAGTACGCGAGTAATGGATAGATTTTCGATCTTTGCCTCCCGGCTGGTTCCGAAGAGCGAGCACTTTGCTCCCGGGCACCGAGCCTGTATGGGGTGCGGGGAGGCCCTGGCAGTGCGGCATGTCATGAAGGTGCTGGGGAGAAATGTGATTGTGGCCAATGCCACCGGCTGTCTGGAGATTATTTCCAGTCAGATCCCGCAAAGCTCCTGGGAAGTTCCCTGGATTCATACCCTGTTTGAGAATACCGCCGCAGTTGCCTCCGGGATTGAGGCAGGGATCAAGACCCTGATCCGCAAGGGTCGGATCCCGGCCAGGAAGCTCAAGGTAGTAGCGATGGCCGGTGACGGCGGTACCTCGGATATCGGGATCCAGGCCCTCTCCGGTGCCCTGGAGCGAGGTCACGATTTCCTTTACATCTGCTATGACAACGAGGCCTATATGAATACCGGGATTCAGCGATCCAGCTCCACCCCTTACGGAGCGAGGACTACCACCTCCCCGCCGGGGAAGAAGAGCATCGGGCAGGCCACCTGGAAGAAGAACATGCCCGCCATCGTGTCCGCTCACGGCATTTCCTATGTTGCCACTGCCTGTCCCAGCTATCCCTTCGACCTTATGGATAAGGTAAAGCGGGCAGTGGAGGTGAAGGGACCGACCTATCTCCACATCCTTTCGGTGTGCCCCACCGGCTGGAGAAGTGCCTCTGACCTTACCGTAAGGCTGGGCCGGCTGGCGGTTGAGACCGGAATGTTCCCCCTTTACGAGGTGGTGGAAGGGAGGTATCGGTTGAGTATGGATCTGCCCCCGCTTCGCCCGATCAGAGATTACCTCAAGCACCAGGGAAGATTCCGGCATCTGGGCGATGAGGAGATTGAAATGATCCAGCAAAGGATAAGTCAGGAATACCACAAGCTTCAGGAGCTTTCCCGGAAAAATGAAGATTAACCGAAAGAAATTAGGTCGCCTGATCAGCCGAAGAGGGAAGGAAAAAGGGGAGCTGATCCCGCTTCTTCAGGATATCCAGGCAGAGTATAACTATCTTCCCCAGGAAGCACTACTCATCGTCAGTGAGCAGTTGGATGTGCCGTTCAGCCAGATCTACCATATCGCAACCTTTTTCAAGGCATTCCACCTGAAACCTCAGGGGAGGCATCTGATCAAGGTCTGCCTGGGTACCGCATGTCATGTAAGGGGGGCGGTAATGATTACCGACAAACTGAAGAGGGATTGGGGCCTGGAATCAGGCGAGACGAGCACTGACGAGCGATTCACCCTGGAGACCGTAAATTGTCTGGGAGCCTGTGCATTGGGCCCGGTTCTGGTTATCGATAGGGAGTATTTCGGACAGATGACCTCTGCTAAGGTCAATTCGGTACTTAAGCAATACAGTTGAGGATATGACCAGGATAACAAACCCGGAGGAGCTTGAGCGTCTGCGCACCTCCATCGTTGAAGGAAGGAATCCCGAGAGGCCGCGCATCACTATCTGCGGGGGAACCGGCTGTCATGCCTATGGCTGTCAGAAGGTTGCAGCAGCACTGCATAAAGAAATTAAGAAACGGAGGCTTACTGCCAAAGTAGACATTATGGTGACCGGATGCCATGGCTTTTGTGAGAGGGGTCCGCTAATCGTGGTTCATCCCCGGAAAATATTCTATCAGCAAGTGAAGGTAGAGGATGTGGCGGATATTGTTTCGGAAACTATAATTAAGGGCGAGATAATTGATAGATTACTCTATACCGATCCGGTGAGCGGTGAGAAGACCCGGCAAGAGGAAGAAGTTCCTTTTTATAAGCGGCAATCCCGGATCCTCTTTAGCAGTAACGGAAAGATCGATCCAACCAGCATTAAGGATTATATTGCCATCGGTGGTTACGGCGCTTTAGGTAAGGTGCTTCCCGAAATGGCCCCCGAGCAGGTAATTAAGATGATCAAGGCCTCGGGCCTCAGAGGACGCGGCGGTGGGGGCTTCCCGGCAGGGATCAAATGGGAATCCTGCCGCCGGGCCCCGGGTGACAGCAAGTACGTAATCTGCAATGCCGATGAGGGAGACCCCGGGGCGTATATGGATCGGAGTCTCCTGGAAGGCAACCCTCATAGTGTCCTGGAGGGAATGCTGATCGGAGCCTATGCTATTGGCTCCC
>JAUWWP010000416.1 GCA_030616835.1 Deltaproteobacteria bacterium
GTCAAGGCCTATACCTGAGTTTGAGAAATACAAATTACCAACTGACGTCCCTGACCAAACACCGGCACCTTTACCTCGAATAAAGATTGACCATGAAAATAATTATATAGATAAGTAGGGGGAAATCGGGGTCAAACCCTAGGGTCAAGAGGGGTCAGGTCTACACAGGCTGACCGAGAATAGGTGAATTATACCAGCCAAGAGATAAAAATAAAAGCAGAATTCTAAAAATAATCTCCGAATCTCGATGATATTTTGATATAATAAAGGTCGAGAAAAGGAGGTTATCAAACGGGGAATAGGGGTCAAATCTTTGATCTTGACAATCTTTTTTCAACCCTTCACAGCTTGCTTTATCTTATCCCGCTTTGTGGGCTTAATCAATAATTTATCCCACTAAAATCCCAGTGCCAATGGATAGGATTCAAGTCCCTGCTATTCCCTGCTACTCCTTGCTACTCCTTGCCATGTCCTGAGCTTGTCGAAGGGCCACTCCCTGCTATTCCCTGAAATAATTATGGGCTGTATTTGGGGCAGAGAAAATCCCCAATTATCTTCTTAGGAGGAGGGGGTAGGGAACCAGTTTTCTTTACCGCTCGGAGCAGGGATTGGTCAAAGTAGTTGAGCCCGGAACTCTCGTCAATCCAGCTCTCGATAATCCTTCCGTCCCTTCTAATGCGCAAACAAACCGTAAGTTTCAAATTTCTACTTGAGCGAGCAACGATATCGGGAAGGATCCAGTTCTCTCTGATCCTCTCCCGGACAAGCTGGTAGTAAGCCTGGGATTCAGGGTCTAAAGATCCTTCCCCGGTCCGCTTGCCGGGGCTCCCGTACCCGGACCCGGCCAACCCTCCCTCTCCAAGACGAGTTCCCCCCTGCCTCGAGGCAACCTCTCGGCGAATCTCTGCCAGGGCAGAGCTGATTTGGACTTCGGTATCGGCTTGCTTACCAAGTTTTTCTTTGATTTTTTTCTTGGGAGGCGCCGAAGCCTTTTTGGTAGCCCGGGATACTGAGGTTTTTGTGGAAGTAGCCGACTTTGCTACCGGTGGAGGAGCTTTAGGCTTGGTTACCGGTGGAGGGGTTCTGGGTTTGGCTACCGATGGAGGAGTCCCGGGCTTGGTTTTTTTCGCTGCCGCCCCCTTCGGCATCTGCGGAGAAGCAGCAGGAAAGCTGACTAAATTTACCCGATAGATCGATGGATAATGGACTCTTTTTGAGGAAACTCGAGGAGAAATGACTGCCACACAGATGATAAGAAAGTGGAAAAATAGGGAAACCAGCAGCATCTTCCCGAAGGGGTACCTTGATTCCAGCGCAAAGAATTCCTGAAGAGAAGCAATCATTTCTGGATCATCACGAATTATTGTGGGTAAATAACTAAATTCAATTGTCAAAATTCAAATGTTATCTGATAAATCCTAAACTCTAAATAAACCCTAAACTCTAAATCCTAAATCCTAAACAAATTCAAAATCCGAATATCAAATGTTCAAAACAATCCTTTCATTACTTTGATTTTTCTAAGATTGCACCAAATATCTTCGTAAGTTCAGTAGTCTCTTGAATAAAATTATTCCTCTCTTTTTCCATCACTTTACTATTTGTCACAATAAGTTTTAGCCAATAACCACTTTCTTTTGCCTCCTTACGACAAATCTTTATCCTCATAACAAAATCCTTTTTACTCAAAGACTCATTTGCTTCTATATAATTTGCTCCTACTGAACCTGCTGATCTCACCAATTGCCTGATAATTTCGATGTTTGCCAATGTCTTAGGAACCTTGTTAGTAAATTTAATAACTCCTCTGGCAAATTTTAATGTTCTCTCTTCAAGATCATAATGTTTTGAGTTTTGCATTTTGATCATCTATAATACAAACTCTAAATCCTAAATAAATTCAAAATTCAAATCCTTCGAGACACTTTGCCCTTCGAGTGCCTCAGGACAAAGCTCCTCAGGACAGGTATCAAATGTTCAAAACAGTTCTTTCGACAACCCTTCGAGTACCTTAGAACAGGGTTTTGAGTTTTGGATTTTGATCATTTGAAATTGTTTAGAATTTAGAGTTTAGTGCTTAGGATTTATTTTATTTGGGCTTTGGTATTTGAAATTAGATCTCCTTATTCTGGCAATGATTATTCTATGGGTGAATTCTATCTACCTACTTTATTCCGGAAAGAATCTCATCTTTGCTCCCCATAGGGCTCGGTGATCATTGCGAGCTGCTCGATTCCCGCCTCCTTGATTTCGGCCATGGTCCTGACGACAAAGCCATAAGCTACGTTGCTATCGGCTCTTAGATAAATTTCCTTATCCGAGCGGTTCCTATATAAAGCCTTTAGTTTATGGCGCAGTCCCTCAAGTTCAAACCTTCTCTTATTGAGGTAGATCTCTTTGTTCCTGGTAATGGTAAGAATTAATTTTTCCTCTTTACTCTCCAGCGCTTTGGCTGTGGCCTGGGGAAGATTAACCTCGATTCCCTGCTGCATCATCGGAGCAGTAACCATGAAGATAATCAACAGTACCAGCATTACATCCACTAAAGGAGTGACATTGATCTCCGATAAGGTGCGGCGGTCTTGGTTTCCTACTTGCATAGATTGTAGGGCGGGCTTCCAACCCGCCATTATGTCAGGCAGGATGCCCGACCTACAAACGGGGTTTACAGAAAATGCCTCTCCACGATATTCAAGAATTCAGAGGAGAAGATATCCATCTCGTTAACTAAAGTCTTAATTCTATTGACGAAAAAGTTGTAGGCCATTACTGCGGGAATGGCAGCGAACAGCCCCATGGCAGTAGCGATAAGAGCCTCCGAGATTCCCGGGGCAACTACCGTGAGGTTGGCTGAACCCATAACCCCAATACTCCGGAATGAATCCATTATTCCCCATACTGTCCCGAAAAGACCAATGAAAGGGGCAGCACTCCCGGTGGTTGCCAGGAAGGTAAGAAATCTCTCCAGCA
>JAUWWP010000181.1 GCA_030616835.1 Deltaproteobacteria bacterium
GGCTTGGGCTTCCTTATCGGGTGGTCAGCCTCTGCTCCGGTGATTTAGGCTTTTCCGCAGCCAAAACCTATGACATTGAGGTCTGGCTGCCCGGGCAGAAGGCCTTTCGGGAGATCTCCTCCTGCAGTAATTTCGAGGACTTCCAGGCCCGGAGAGCCAATATCCGTCATCGGGAAAAGCTAAAGGAGAAGCCCCGATTTATCCATACCCTTAATGGATCAGGCCTGGCAATCGGAAGGACTGTGGTAGCGATACTGGAGAACTACCAGCAGGAAGATGGGGGTGTAATAATTCCCCAGGCCTTGCGGCCTTATATGGGAGGAGTAGAGAGGATCGGTAAGCAGTAATTAGCCGCACGGCTCAATAATTACTGCAAAAGGAAAGGGAAAATAACTTTGCAATTTGCATTTTGCAATCTTCATTTTGCAATATTGAGTAGTTGGAGGGATGGCCGAGTGGTTGAAGGCGGCGGTCTTGAAAACCGTTGGGCGAAAGCCTCGTGGGTTCGAATCCTACTCCCTCCGCCAAGAGTTTAATTAGCAATTACTTCCAATCACTTGATTGGCGGGAGAGGTGGCCGAGTTGGCTGAAGGCAACCGCCTGCTAAGCGGTTGAAGGGGTAAAACTCTTCCGTGGGTTCGAATCCCACCCTCTCCGCCATCCTTCGCCAAGGCTACGGAATGGCGAGATAAAAATAGAAGCTGAGAGGGAGTAATAGGTATTCCGTAGCTTTAGCGAAGGATACCCACCCTCTCCGCCAGTCTTTACTCTCATCAAAACCGAGATGAAAAAAGGGAAGTATCTCAGTAAACAGTAAAAACTCAATCTTATGAAAGATATTTGGATAGAAAAGTTATTGATGCGAAAATTACATCGTGAAGATAAGAGTTTTGATGAGCGTGAATTACACTCCGTTATTCTTTATGCTAATCAAAATTGTGTCTGAATGGAAGTGCAAAAAATCCAAGTGGTGAAGTGAAACAAATATGGAAGATAAGATAATAGAGATCTTAAGAAAAAATAAAGCAAAATATAAAAGTACCAAGATTTGGAAATAAGCGATATTTTGCCATTGTGGTTGCAAAACATGGTTATTTTACTGGGTTTTGAAATTAGAATGGCAAAACTTTGTTGTATTTGTATGTTCAAAATAAGGAAATTTTAGCTAGATTTGCCGCTATAGTAACAAAATATGGAGTGAAGGGGATTTGTGGTAATTTTTAGGAAAAAAGGAAAGGCTAAACGACACAAAATACAAAATCGTAAATTAATCAAATCCCGATCTGCCTCCGGAGGGTCACCGCCCTGGGGGGAATGGAGGGTTCTGGAGAAGGGCGATGGCTTTAAAGTGAAGAGAATCGATGTCCTTCCGGGCAATAGGTTAAGCTACCAGAAGCACTGCAAGCGGGATGAGCACTGGGTGCTGGTCAGAGGGAAGGCAAAAGTGACCCTGGAGGGTAAGGAGCATATCCTGGAGACAGGAGAGGTGATTGATATTCCCCGGGAGGCCCTACACCGGATTGAGAATATCGGGAAGGATTTACTCAGCTTCATTGAGATCTCAATGGGTGGTTATATTGAAGAGGACGACATCGTCCGGGTGGAAGATGATTATGGGAGGGCAGGCTAAAAGAAGCAATATCTATGCAGTGATAATGGCTGGGGGCTACGGAACCAGGTTCTGGCCAGCGAGCAGGGAGAAGATTCCCAAGCAGTTCCTGACCATTACCGGGTCCCGAACCCTGATTGAGGAGACCTTCTTGCGGATCTCCCCGATTATCAAGAAGGGACAGGTTTATCTGGTGGTAAATCGCCTCCATCGGAGGCTGACCGAGAAGATCTTCCAAAGATTTGGGGTTAAGGTTCTTGATGAGCCTGCCCTTCGCAATACTGCGGCCAGTATCGGCCTGGCCGCAATCCATATCAGGAAGGAGGCAGGAGAGGTTCCACTGGCAATTCTGCCCGCCGACCACTTTATCGCCGACGAGGAGGGGTTCAGAAATGTCCTGAGAGCAGGGATCAGTCTGGTAGAAAAGGGCGGGATCGCTACCATCGGAATTACCCCCACCCGGGCAGAGACTGGATACGGCTATATCCGGAAGGGAAGGAAGCTAACTAAGGTTATGGGTTGTGAGGCCTTCCAGGTGGAGAAATTCGTAGAAAAGCCCGACCAGGAGACTGCCCGCAGGTATCTCAAAAGTGGGGACTACCTGTGGAACGGGGGAATCTTTCTTTTTACGACGGAGACCATCATTGAGGAAATAAGACGTTATTTACCGGGGCTATATCAGGGACTTCAAGCCATTGAGGGGGCAATTGGCACCAGGAAATACAGAAAGCTGGTGGAAGAGGTTTACCGGGATCTGGACAATATATCTATTGATTATGGAGTTATGGAGAGAACCGAGGCCCCGGTTTATACCCTGCCGGGTAGATTTGGCTGGAGCGATATCGGAAGCTGGAGCTCACTTTACGATCTGAACCGGGATCGGTTCGACAGGAAGGGAAACCTCCTCGATGGTAAAGGGCTCATCCTTGAGACTGAAAATACATTTGTCTATTCCAATTCCGGGAGGCTCGTCAGCACCTTAGGATTAAAGGATCTGCTGATTGTGGATACCCCGGATGCCCTACTGGTGGCTGACAAGCGAAGATCCCAGGAGGTCAGGAAGATAATCGGAGAGCTAAAGAAAAGGGGTTGGAAGAAGTGGTTATAAGGCTTGTCCTGAGCCATGTCCTGAGGAACTCGAAGGGCTGTCGAAGGAATTGAGGCACCTTCGGAGAGAGGAGATAGGAAGTGGAAATAACACCTTTTGCTGAAGAACATCGGATCTTTAGAGCCACCCTGCGCAAATTCATTGAGCGGGAGATCAGCCCCCATGTGGAAAGATGGGAGGAGGAAGAGTATTTTCCTGATGAGCTTTTTCGCAAGATGGGGAAGGAAGGTTTCCTGGGAACAATGATCCCCACAAAGTACGAGGGGGCGGGTGGAGACTACCTGAGTGGTGCCGTCCTGGCCGAGGAGATGAGCAGGTGCGGTGCCGCTGGGGTCAGTGCCGGGATCACAATGCATGCACTGATTGTCCTTCCGGCCCTGGCCAAGCTGGCCAATGAGGAACAGGGAAAGCGTTTTATTATCCCGGGGGTTCGGGGTGAGAAAATCGGCGCTCTGGCGCTAACCGAACCCGAGGCTGGTTCGGATCTGGCGGCAATCAGGAGCCGAGCGCGGCGAGAAAATGAGGAGTATATCCTTAACGGCTCGAAGCTCTTCATCACCAATGGCTGCCGGGCTGATTTCCTCCTGGTCCTCTGCAAAACCGATGAGGAGCAAGGCTACTCTAGATTTACTACGCTGATTGTTGAGAAAGGAATGAAGGGATTTGAAAAGCCCCGAAAGCTAAAGAAAGTCCTGTGGCACTCCTCCGATACCGCCGAGATGTTCTTTGATCAGCTCCGGATGCCGGTGGCCAACCGCCTGGGGCAGGAAGGAGAGGGATTCGCCAATGCCATGGTTAACCTGGAATGGGAACGGCTGCTCATGGCTCTGGGTTCGGTTGCGGGGGCTCAGCGGAGTCTTGATGCCACTATCGACTATGTTCGGGAGCGAAAAGCATTCGGGAGACCCTTGGTGAAGTTTCAGCTTACCCGACACAAGATTGCCGATCTGGCTACCCGGATTGAGGCCGCCCGCAGCCTTACCTACTACTGTCTGATGATGCTCCAGCAGGGACTGAACTGCACCCGGGAGGCATCAATGGCGAAATACTATGCCACGGAGATGGCGAAGAGGGTGGCAGATGAATGCGTGCAAATGTACGGAGGATACGGGTTGATGATGGAATATCCGATCCAGAGGTTCTGGCGGGATGCTCGGATTGGGACGATTGGCGGGGGGACATCTGAGATCATGCGAGAGATAATCGCCAGAACGATGGACTTATAGATAGTAATTGTCTTCCGAGTTTTTCGGCAAACTCACTGACCAACAAATCACCTTACCAAAGGTCACTTGGAAACTTGCCTTCTTACTGTTCCCGGGATCTTAGTCCTCCACCTTCCCCGGCAATTCCTCCTCAGGCTCGGAGAGTTTTCTTCAGGAGTTTCCTCGTTTTTTTAGTAAAGAGTGGATAGGGAGCTTTTGAATGACTTTTGGGGAAAGTCCTAAGTTTTCTTAAATTGACATATCTCGTGAATTTTCTTATACTGAGCTAAGGGGTTTTGCCTTTGACAACTCACAGTCTATCCATTACTAATAACTCCCTGCTTAAGAAACAATCGGTCAGGCTGCAGCTTGAGGCAGTGGGGGAGACCTTAGGGGTTGATGGATGCGAGAGAATTGCTTAATTTTTGATAGCCCCTTAATTGAGAAGGAGGAGATTGAAGAGGTAGTTGCTGCTTTACATTTCATAAAATACATAAATTGAGGTATGCATGACCGAAATTATAATAACATATGAACCAGACAACTCGCTGAAAAAGGGATATTTATCTATCTTCAGTGAGATATTCAATGAACTCAAGGAAAATAGATGGCTCACATATCAACTATTCAGAAGGGACTTTTTTGCAATTTATAAGCAATCGTTCATCGGGATTTTTTGGGCGATTATCATACCGCTTATTAGTATTGGCACATTTATCATATTAAATCGCGCTGGTATTTTCTCTATCGGTGACATTGATGTTCCCTATCCTATTTATGCAATACTTGGGTTAGCTTTTTGGCAGCTTTTTTCAACAGGATTAATTGCAAGTTCAAATTCTTTAGTCAAAGCTGGTTCAATGATAGCGAAGATTAATTTTTCCAAAAAGTCTTTAGTTATTGCATCCACTGGACAGTCAATAATATCATTTCTAATTCAGTTTATTTTAGTGGGTATATTATTTGTTTGTTATCGAATTACCCCAAATATAGCAATTTTATTAATCCCAATAGTTATCATTCCAATAGTGTTACTTACACTTGGACTTGGCTTTATTCTATCGATTGTAAATGGAATTGTCAGAGATGTTGGCAATATGCTTTCAATACTTGTTACATTTTTAATGTTTCTAACGCCTGTTCTATATGCGAAGCCGACATCGGGGATACTTGTGCCTATTACAAAATATAATCCACTGTATTATATGGTTTCAGCACCAAGAGACCTGGTGTTGATGGGAACGATTTCTGAATGGAAGGGCTTTCTAATCGCAAGTATTATATCGGTCATTATCTTTATTGTATGTTTAATTGTATTCCATTTGACAGAAACAAGGGTAGCGGAGAGGATATAGAAGAGCAGATGAGTAAGTGGGTAAATCAGCTGATGAGGAGATGAGTAAATGAGGGAAGGAAAGATACATAAGGATTTAGAGATTAGGAAAAGGAATCCTGATTTGGCAGCGGATACCCAGCCACCTAACCACTCATCCACTCATCCACCCTCTTCAGACATTGCTATAAAAGTAGAACATGTATCCAAGAAATATTGCAAATCGTTAAGAAGGTCTATGCTTTATGGCGTAAATGATATAGGAAGAAATACACTTGGGTTGAGTTCGCATTCTGATAAATTGCGAAAGGGCGAATTCTGGGCAGTTGATGATGTTTTATTTGAAGTGAAAAAAGGAGAAACACTTGGGATTATTGGTCCCAATGGGGCGGGGAAAACTACTCTTTTAAAGATGTTAAACGGCATTTTCTGGCCAGATAAAGGGAAAATTACAATTAAAGGTAGGGTAGGAGCACTCATTGAAGTAGGTGCAGGCTTTCATCCACTGCTTACAGGCAGAGAAAATATTTATATCAATGCTGCAATATTGGGAATGACAAAGAAGGAGGTGAATGAAAAATATGATTCCATTGTTGATTTTGCCGATATTGGAGATTTTATTGATACGCCGGTAAAATTTTATTCCTCTGGTATGTATGTCCGACTGGGTTTTGCCATAGCTATTCATTGTGAACCTGATATTTTGTTAATAGATGAAGTTTTGGCGGTGGGGGATCTTAAATTTCAATCTAAATGCCTTAAGTTCTTGACAGATAATCTCCTAAAAAAGGGGTGTTCTGTAGTATTTGTTTCTCATAACAGGTATGCCATACAAGATGTGTGTGAACGAGCCTTATATCTCAAAAATGGCAAGATGGTACAAATTGGGGCTACATTGAATGTGATTGAGCGATATTTAAATGATATCCAA
>JAUWWP010000281.1 GCA_030616835.1 Deltaproteobacteria bacterium
GCCCTTCGGCTCCGCTCAGGATAAACTCTGTCGAAGGGATGGGGGAGGAATTGCCACCCCCGATGGACATCGGGGTCCATCGGGGTAAAGTGGGGGTGAACAATTGCAACCAAGAATTTCCAATAAAATCCCCCTCACCTCAATCCTCTCCCCGTGGGGAGAGGAGGTTTATTGAAAAAATTTCCTTAAAGAAGGGTTTTTCAACAGCCCCACAGCGCCCATTTTTTCTTCAGTGATGGGGCTTCACTTAGTCACTTAACGATTCCAGGTCTTCTTGGGTCCCGTTTCCTCCAACACCCACTCATCGAGCCTCCTTATGCCCGTACTCATCGCCGATAGTCTTTATCAATTTCTGAGTGTCTTCGTTTCCCTGTCTTATTAAATTCTGAGTTTCTTTTATTAAATCTCGATTCTCCTTCTGCATTTCTTTTATCAGTTCTTTAATCTCTTTTATCAAACCAGATATTTCTCTTCTGGTTGCTCTCCCATTATAAACGGAAAATATCCCAACAATTACCCCAAAGATAGTGATATTAGAAGCAGCTAAAGTAAATATTTCCCAAAAACTCATTTAAACCTCCTCTATTGATAACCTCAGATTATACTTCATACAGTTTAATCTCTTTTGGTTCATATGTCAACATTGTTCCAGCTTAAGGAATTTGCGTTGTAGCATTTTTTTCTATCCCCCTCCCTTTACCCCGATGTCCATCGGGGCAAGATTCGATCATTTTCATTTTACATTTTGCAATTTGCATTTTGCATTTTCCTTCTAATCTCCCCGTAGCGGCAGAGCGCAGCCATCGCCTTAACCGCCCTCTCCGGTGCCGGATAACAGGGAATCCCCCGGCTCTGGAGAAAGGTCACTGCTTGATCCTTTTCTCCCCAGAAGGCTGAGCAAAGGATCGGTTTTCCGAAAATCCGGGGAAACTCGATCATTTCCGTGAGCATGGAGGCCACTATCCTTTCCCTTTCCTGGAAGGGAACCTCTTTCTTAGATTGAGTTAACTCTCCCATCCCCTTCAGGGACGGCGGAGGAGTTATTCCATGAATCAGCAGGCCATCAATCTCGGGATCCGCAAGCAGGATTCGGGGAATCTTCTCAGCTAAAACAGAAAGATCCATGGAAAAGGTAAGATCAATGGGGTTTCGGGAAGAGGCGGTGGGAGCGAGGAACTCCCGGATCTTTTCCTGAAGCTCCTCACTCAGGATCGGAACCCTTAAACCGCAGCGTTCACAGGCATCAGCCATCGAGGTAGATGGACCTCCCGAATGGCTGAGGATAACGATATTTCTTCCCCGGGGAGTGGGCTGGGTGGCCAGAGCCCAGGACCATTCATAAAGCTCCTCCACCGTGGGAACCCGAATGACCCCGGACTGACGGAGCGCCCCTTCATACAGGGCATCGGGGCCGGAAAGGGCTCCGGTATGGCTGAGTGAGGAGCGGGCCCCGGCTGCCGAACCGCCAACATAGAGGGCAACCACCGGCTTACTCCGGGTGACCTTTCGGGCTACCTCCAAAAACTTCCTTCCCCTTTTAATTGCCTCGATATACAGGGCAATTGCCTTGGTCTCCGGGTCTTCCCCCAGGTATTCCAAACAGTCAACCAGATCAAGGTCTGCTTCGTTGCCTACGCTGATTGCCTGGCTATACCCGATCTGCGATTTGGCCAGATGGGAGATTACCTGCGTGACATAGGTCCCACTCTGGGAAGCAATCCCGATCCCCCCTGGCTGGTGAAGGTAAGGGAAGAAGGTAGTGTTGAGCCTCTTTCGGGTGTTTATGATACCGATGCAATTAGGTCCAAGAAATCGGATCCCATACCGCCGGGCAACCGCAATTATTTCTTTTTCCCGCTCTTTTCCCCCTTCCCCAACCTCCTTAAATCCGCCCGAGATGATAATTGTCCTTCTTATCCCCTTTTCTCCCAACTCCCTTAAAACCTGAGGCACTGCCCGGGTAGGAATTACCAGTACCGCCAGATCTGCTGCCTGGGGAAGATCCACTGCCTTCCGGTAGGCCTTCAGTCCAAGGACTGCCTCCTCCCGGGGATGGATGGGATAGATCTTTCCCGGGTACTCCCCCCGCAAAAGGTTGATTAACTGAATAGTGCCCATCTTCATAAGGTTGTTGGAGGCACCGACAAAGGCCACCGAGCCAGGATTCATTAGCTTAACCAGAGGATTTTCCGGCATCTTTCTTTTCCCTCTTACTCTATGGTATCATACTAAGTAACCTACTGATTGCTAAATTTTTCAAAATTGCAGATATAAAATTGTAATAAGCTACCCTACATGGAGATAGGGACGGTTTTCTTTCCCCTCGGCAGACCTGTCTCCGTGCTATGCACTACCCACAGGCAGGGCAGAAATTAGAGCCGTCCCCTTTTTTACCTTTACCATCTCTTCGTTACTCTTCGATTTTAGAAATATTTAGGAAAGTCACGGTACCCGGTGCCCCTCGTGGATATCCGGCAACGAGTATCACACGTTCCCCCCTCTTTAGTATCCCCAACTTTTTAGCCTGGCCGATAACTTGCTTAAGTTCCCCAAAGGGGTACGTCGAATCATCCCTCTTTATTATGATTGGTTCTACCCCATAACTTAATTTTAGAATACGAGCTATATGGGCATTATACACCCCGCCTATTATGGGTATATTAGGCTTAAACCTTGAGATAATCCTTGCTGTTCCTCCCGTCTCAGTTAGAATAACAATGGCACTAAATTTCGATTCAAAAGCAATCTTGCAAGAGTTGTATGAAATATTCTCCCCATCTTCTCTGCGCTGAAGTTCTATTATCTTATTTTGATAAGCCTGATTTATAATTTTTCTATTTCTTAGCTCTTTCTCTATTTTATCTCTTTCCATCCTCAAGGCAGTCAAGGCCTTTTCATGGCGGTGGTCTATCTTATCTGTGTATTCTAACTGACTCAATCGTCCAATCTCCTCTTCTGTTTTTGTTGCAATCTTTGCCATCATACGAATGGAGTCGACACGAAACTTACTATCCGGGGCTGCCGTCTCTTCGGACAACATTAAGGCATCAGTTCCGTCAAAAATTGCATTTGCCACATCGGTAGCTTCGGACCTGCGGGGCTCGATAAAGTTCATCATCGACAATAGCATCTGAGTTGCGGTGATTACCGGCTTCCCTTTCGTAAGGCAGCTATCGATTATCTGTTTTTGATATATGGGGATAGTCTCTATCTTTGTTTGTAAGGCTAAGTCTCCTCTTGCCACCATGATGCCATAAGATTCTTCTATGATTTCATCGAGGTTTATAAATCCTTCTTCTGTCTCTATTTTTGAAATTATAGGAAATCTGTCTTGAACTCTGGGCAATTTCAGCTTTTTTAATTGTAGCCTTATGTATTCCTGCAAATTCGTTACATCTTCTTTGTTATTCACAAAAGACAAAGCAAAAAAATCAACATCTTTTTGTAATAGAAGCTTTATATCCGTTTGGTCCTTGGGATAATTGGCCAAGCTGTATACTTGAGGTGATATCATCGAGTTCTTAACCGAAATTCCTTTTCCTTTTTTAAGATTGCCCGCTACTTTTACCTGACAGGATGCATGAGTAGAGGTTATGTTCTCTTTCAAGGCTTCGAGGATTACTCTCCCATCCCCAAACCAGAATTCGATCGGCATATCTTTCTCTTTTATATTACATTTTATATCTTCAAAGAATTTGAAATTACCTTCATATCTTATGGATGCTCCTGATTTATTTTTAGTAAATTGGTTTTTGGAAGTTAAGATGAACTCTTCCCCACATTTCACTGCAATTTCATTCTTCCCTTGAAGCCTACCAACAAAGTCCTTAATCCTAACCTTTGGACCCTGGATATCTCCCATAATAGCCACAGTTTTTCCAGATTTTTTTGCGACCCTCCTAATAGTACCAATCAACTTTTCCAAATAATTTTTATCTAAATCATTGTTTAAGTCATAATGAGCCATGCTTATTCTGGCCACATCCATTCCTGCAGTAATAAACTGCTCCATGACCTCCTCCAGCTTATCTTGTATCCGGCCAATTGTGCAGATAATTTTAGCTTTTCTTAACATGGGTTACCTCCTTTAATAAATAGATTTAAGAATTAGAGATCAGGCCTCAAGAGACCGTTGAAAAACTATAAAACACCTTAAATATCATTCTGAGCCCTTCGCGTACTGTCATTGCGAGCGAAGCGACCGAAGAATCTCGCTCAGGACAGGC
>JAUWWP010000350.1 GCA_030616835.1 Deltaproteobacteria bacterium
AATTGATTTTAGACCATTCCGGGAGATCGCTGATGAAGTGGGGGCAATGCTGATGGCTGATATTGCTCACCCAGTCGGATTAATAGTTGCCGGCCTCCACCCCAGCCCTATTCCCTGGGCAGAGTTCGTAACTGCCACTAGCCATAAAACTCTGCGGGGTCCCCGTGGGGGAATGGTAATGGGTAATCAGCAGTATGCCCGGAGCATCAACAGCCAGGTATTCCCCGGGATGCAGGGAGGTCCGCTGATGCATATTATTGCGGCCAAGGCAGTAGCCTTTAAAGAGGCCCTGACCCCGGAATTTGCCCAGTACCAGCAACAGATTATTGATAATGCCCGGGCCCTTGCCCAGGAGCTTATACTTCAGGGCTTTGAGCTAATCTCCGGCGGCACTGATAACCATTTGATCCTGATCGATCTTACCAGCAGGGGTATAACCGGGAAAGAGGCTTTGGATGCCTTGGAGAGGGTCGGGATTGTAGTAAATAAGAATATCATCCCTTTTGACACCCGGCCTCCGGCAATAACCAGCGGGATAAGGATCGGAACCCCGGCGGTAACTACCCGGGGGATGAAAGAGGAACAGATGAAAGTAATTGCCAGCTTTATCAATCAGGTTTTACTGGAAATCGATAATACCGACAAACTGAATCGGGTCAAAGATGAAGTAAGAGATCTCTGTCAGGGATTCCCAGTTTATCAGGAAAGATTGGTGAGGGAGTGAGGGAACGGGTGGAGAGGCCATCTTGGGAAAATTACTTCATGGCTTTTGCCTGCCTGTCGGCAAAGCGCTCTACCTGTCTCCGCCGCCAGGTAGGAGCGGTCATTGTCAAGGAGAGGAAGATACTGGCCACCGGGTACAATGGGGCCCCCACGAAAATTAAGCACTGCAGTGAAGTGGGCTGTCTGAGGGAAAAGCTGAAGATAGCCTCAGGCGAACGTCATGAATTGTGTCGAGGGCTGCATGCCGAGCAGAATGCGATCATTCAGGCCGCCTACCACGGAGCGAACGTAAATGGAGCTCAACTTTTCTGCACCAACCGGCCCTGCATCATCTGCACCAAGATGATTATCAATGCCGGGATTAAAAGGGTATTTTACCATCAAGATTATGCTAAAAAGGATCCAACTGCTCGGTTGGCCAAGCAAATGATGAAGGCAGCGGGGATAGAATTGGTCAGGGTTAGAATGAAGGAAGATAGGATAGTCACTGAGGGTATAGCAGTAAGATAGGGCTTTTCAGGGAATATAGTGGATAGAAAGTAAGTTAATGTCAAAATCCAAAGCTCAAAGTTCAAACAAAGTCCAAAGCTCAAATGACAAAACATTTGACATTCAGATTTTGACATTTGTCATTCATTTGTTATTTGAGCTTTGACATTGGGATTTATTTAAAATGAAGTGTCCATTTTGCTCTTACATAGACAATAAGGTAGTCGACTCCCGACTGAGCAAGGAAGGTGAGCTGATCCGGCGGCGGAGAGAATGCAATGAATGCGGAAGGAGATTTACCACTTACGAGCGCAAGGAAGAACACTTTCCCTTGATCGTAAAGAAAGATGGAAGGAGAGAGGCCTTCGATCGGCAAAAGGTTTTAGTGGGGATTAAGAAGGCCTGTGAGAAGCGGCCGATAAGCATAGATAAGATCGAGAAAATAGTGGAGAGGTTAGAACATAAGCTCGCTGAGGCCGGGGAAAAGGAAATAGGTAGCTCGGTTGTCGGAGAGGAGATAATGAGAGAGCTGCATAAGCTGGATCAAGTGGCTTATGTCCGTTTCGCCTCGGTCTATCGAGAATTTAAGGACATCAACCAGTTCATGGATGAATTGAAGGATCTCCTGGGAGAGAGTCCGGATAAAAAGTAGGCTCATCTATCAAAATCCAAAATCCAAAATCCAAATTACAAATGAATGACAAATGACTAAATGTCAAATTTAACCGGTGCACCAGTATTTGTCATTTGAACTTTGAATTTCATTTGAACTTTGGGCTTTGACATTTGACATTATCTCACCTTCTATCCACCATATTCCCTGAATTAAATTAAAGTAAGGAGTAAGTGTTGGGAAGAGATGAAAAGGATACCCGGCTGATGAGGCTCTGTCTGGGTCTAGCCTGCAGGGGCGAAGGTCAGACCAGTCCCAACCCATTGGTAGGGGCAGTAATTACCCGGGCGGGGCGGATCGTGGGCAAGGGTTATCATCAGAGAGTGGGTGAGCCTCATGCCGAGATCGAGGCCATTAAGGATGCAGGAAAGACTACTTCCGGGGCCGAAATGTGGATAAATCTGGAGCCCTGCGACCACCGGGGAAGAACCGGACCATGCACTGAGGCAATAATCAATAGTGGAATAAAGCGAGTGATATTGGGGATGGAAGATCCTAATCCCCGGGTAAAAGGAAAAGGGATTGCTAAGCTAAGAAAAAATGGAATCGAGGTCAAAGTAGGGCTCCTGGAGGATGAGTGCCGCCGCCTGAACGAGGGCTACGCTAAATTTATCTGCACCAGGACCCCCTGGGTGATCCTAAAGGTAGCCGCCAGCCTTGACGGCAAGACGGCAACCCGAGCAGGGCAGTCCCGTTGGATTAGCGGAGAGAAGGCTCTGAGCTATGTTCATCGACTGCGAAATAAGATGGATGGGATTCTGGTGGGGGTGGATACAATAATCAAGGATGATCCACTTCTCACTACCCGCTTGCATGGAAAAAAAGGTAGGGATCCTGTCCGAATCGTCGTTGATAGTAAGCTCAGAGTGCCCCTTACTTCCAGGGTCTTAAATCTGCAGTCAGAGGCAATAACCATTGTGGCTACTACCGACAGAGCCTTACCCAGAAAGCATCGAAAGTTGGAGCAAATGGGGGCTAAGGTCTTAGTGATTACCCAGGATAACGGGAGGGTTGATTTGCCTTCGCTAATGAAGGAGATAGGAGCACTAAATATTACTTCTCTGTTGATTGAGGGCGGCTCCACTATCAATGCCTCGGCCCTAAGCAGTGGGATTGTAGATAAAGTGATTTGTTTTTATGCCCCCAGGATAATTGGTGGCAAGCAATCCCCGGGGATGGTAGGAGGAAACGGGGTCGAAACCCTTGAGCAGGCAGTTAGTCTTGAGGATCTCCGGGTAAGGAGGCTGGGAGAAGATGTCCTGATTGAGGGGTATATTAAAAAATCCCAATGACCAAAGCCCAAATCCAAATTAAATTTGTAAGGCGGGCTTTCAGCCCGCCAAGTCCTGAGCTTGTCATAGAGGGAGTATAATTGACTACTATCGGTAAGAAGAAAAAAGCAGCAGTTCATCTGGTATATGTCAGCCATTTATTGTATTTTTCATTCTTTCCGGATATGATCTTATCGAATTCATTATTGAGCCTCTCACTGATCTCGCCCACCTCGCCGCTATTGACAACCTTATCATCAACCTGCATAGAAAAGGGGGTCGAAAGCTGACCCCTTATACTCTTCTTTCTTTATATATATCCTTTCAGGTCACTCATTGTCACGCCCGGTGATAAAATCCCCAAAAATCCCGGAATAGAATTCCCCACCTGAAAGGTTGTAATTATTTAAAAA
>JAUWWP010000154.1 GCA_030616835.1 Deltaproteobacteria bacterium
TCTTCGGTAATAACCTCGCCAATCAATGCCTGCTCAGAATCACCCGGATTTTCCTGGGTGCCGGCATCTGTCTCCGGCGGACTACCAAGTATTCCCTTCCCTCTTTTCTCTAAATTGTCCTTAAGATCTTGAATTAACTTTTTGGGGGAGAGGGGCTTTTCCGAAAGATAGGCCGGACAGTTATCCTGACAGCGCCCGCAGCGAGTGCAGGCGTCCAGATCAAAGAGCTGCTTCCAGGTGAATTGCTCGATTTTGGATACCCCGAAGCTCTCTGCATTTTCAAAATCCAAAATGGGAATAAGGCTCCCCTTAGGACGTAAAGATTTAAAGAAGACATTTACCGGAGAGGTAAGGATATGGAGGAGCTTGGTATAAGGGATGGTGGCAATAAAGGCCAAAGCGAGGATAGTATGAGCCATCCAGAGTCCGAAGTGCCAGGCCCTTCCCGCCTCGCCGCTCAAGCCCATTGTTTTGAAGGGCTTGGCCAGTAGATAACCAAGAGTAGAATAGGAATACCAGTAATTATAATCAACTTCTTGGAGTTCAACTGACAAACGGATGCCTTCGACCACAAAGCCAGTGAGCAGCACCGCTAATAACATGAGGGGAACATAGGCATCGTCCCACTGATTATCCAGGCGATCAGGTCGGATCAAGTATCTCCTGATCAGTATTAGAGCTATCCCGACAACAAAGATTATCCCAAAGGCCTCCAGGAACTGAGAGAAGACGAGGTAAATAATTCCTATTTGGAAGGGAGAGATACCAAGAGGATGAAGGATATAATGATCAGAGGCATCGATCCCGGCACCGATCGAAAGAACAACGATCCCCCAAAAGATGAAGAGATGCATGATCCCGGGATAGTATTCTTTAAGGAGCCGGATTTGGGCAATCCCATGGACCAGGAAGAGCTTAATTCGCTCCGGGAGATTGTCGAACCGATTATCTTCTTGGCCAATCCTCCAGAGACGATAGCGTTGATACAGACCATAGGCCAGGATTGCCACCGCAATCGCGGAAAGAACATAATGCAATACCTGCGCCCAAGCAGGTATGTTCCAGAACACCTCCCGGACTTGCTCTTGTCGAATAGGCATCTTCAATAACCTCCTTATACTCCCCTCTTACCCACCTTTCCCAATCCCCCCATTCCCTCCCGATGCCCATCGAGGGGGGGGTAGGGGGGATTTTATCAGCAAACGCCTCCTGAACTATAAGAGAATAAGAAAGGAACAGGTAGGAGTAGCTACCTTACTCACTCAGAAGCTTCTTAAACTCCTCGGTCAGAATGGGCACTACCTTGAACAAATCACCGACGATGCCGTAATCTGCCTTCTGGAAGATGGGGGCCTCCGGGTCCTTATTGATCGCCACAATAACCTTCGATGTCCGCATTCCGGCAAGGTGCTGAATCGCACCGGAGATCCCGCAGGCGATGTAAAGATTGGGGTTTACCACCTTCCCGGTCTGGCCCACCTGCATATCCTGAGGGGCATATCCCGAGTCCACCGCTGCCCGGGAGGCCCCTACCGTGGTTCCGGGGCCGAAGACCTCGGCCAGATCCCAGAGGATCTTGAAGTTTTCTGGATCCTTCATCGCCCGTCCTCCGGAGATAATGATACCGGCTTCGGTCAGATCAATCTTCTCACTCGCTCCTTTAACGATCTCCTTGAGCGTGGCCTTCAAGCTCTCCGGCGGAACATCTACCTTGACCTTTTCCACCTCGGCCTTGCGAGAGGTATCAGGCTCAATTACTGAGAGGACATTAGGCCGGATCGCCGCCATCTGGGGTCGGTCCTCAGAAAAGGAGACCTCAATATTGGCCTTTCCCGCATAGACTGGCCTTTTTGGGGCTAAATTCTTGTTTTCATCCAGTCTTAACTCGATGCAGTCTGATGCCAGGCCGGTGTGAAGCCGGCTGGCAATTCGGGGCAGCAGATCCTTTCCCATTGCCGAAGCCGGTCCCAGAAAGATAGAAGGCTCTCGCTCTTTAATAAGATCTACCAGAACCTTGGTATAGGCATCAGTGGTATAATCCTTGAGAATCTCATCATCGGCTACCAGCACCTTATTGGCTCCATAATGACCCAACTCCTCAGCTAAGGGCTCAACGCCCGAGCCCAAAACCACGGCTACCAGCTCTTCTCCCAGTTCCTCCACGATCTTTCTACTCCCGCTAAGCAGCTCAAATCCTGTCTTCTTTAGTTTTCCTGCCTTTACCTCAGCTAAAATCCATACACCTTTTGCCATCTTATCACTCCTTTTCTAAATAGCCTTTGCCTCTTCCCTGAGCAGCTTTACCAACTCCTTTGCCGTCTCCTCCGGCTCTCCCTCGATCTTCTTTCCCGGCTGCTTCTCCGGAGGCAAAGAATATTTAAGAATCTTGACCTTAGCCCCCTCAGCTCCTACTTCACTCGCCGATAGTCCCAGAGCGGCCAGATCCAGATTTTTTACTTCCTTGGATTTAGCTTTCATAATACCCGGAAGCGAGGCGTAACGAGGCTCGTTTAGACCCTTTTCCGCGGCAATGACGGCGGGTAGAGGGATCTCAAGCACCTCTTTGGCACCTCCCTCAATCCTTCGATAGGCGGTAGCCTTCCTGCCGTCATCGGCAACCTCCAGCTTCTCGATAACCATTGCCTGAGGGATATCCAAAAATTCGGCCAGGCTCTGGGCTACCTGCGCACAGTCATCATCTACCGCCTGCTTACCAAACAGGATGATATCGTAGGGAACGTCCTTCAGTGCTGCTGCCAGGGCCTTGGCCGTAGAGTAGCTGTCCGATCCCGTGAGGGCAGGATCATCGATATGGACAGCCTTATCCGCACCCATAGCCAAAGCGGTGCGAATGGCTTCAAGGGCCCTTTTGGGTCCGATACTGACAATGGTTACAGCACTTTCCCCTTTGAATTTTTCCTTGAGCCTCAGGGCCTCCTCGACCGCATACTCATCATAGGGGTTCATCACCCACTTGATCCCCTCCTCGACAATCCCATCCGCCTCAGGGGTGATCTTGATCTTGGTTTCCGTGTCCGGAACCTGCTTCAGACAGACAACAACATTCACCATCGACCTCCTTGGAAAAGGGTTTTTTTAAGGTTTAGGACGGCCTACAAGCATCAGCAAGTTATCCCACTAATAAAGAGATTCGTGATATGCTCGGCCAATTCAGAAAGGCTGTATTTCTTCTTTTCGGAAAGAGCCCAGGGCAGGGTAACCTCGTCCAGGGCTCCGAAAAGAGCCCTTTTGATAATCGCGGGCACTATATCCCGGCGAATCACCCCTCGGGCCTGGCCCTCCCGGATAACCGAGGAGATTAGATTGAGATAATCCCGAAACTTCACATTGTCATACTCCTTCATAAACTTATTACTCTGCCTGAGCTCGACCGTAATCACTTCGGCCAGGTTGGGATTACCTTCAACCAGAGTAAAGTGGAGCTGAATAAATCTCTTAAGCTTGCTTACGGGGTCATTTTCCTTAGCCAACTCAGTTTGGATAAGCTTAATAAGTCTATCCATGCTCTCTTCAAAGAGATGAATGAGAATGTCATCTTTGCTTTTGAAATAAAGATAGATGGTTCCATCGGCAACATCCGCCTCTTGGGCTATCTCCGATATCTTGGCGTTGAAGAAGCCCTTTTTAGCGAAGACCTTGATCGCAGCCTCAATTATTCGCTTATGCTTATCCGGGCTTATTTGAGTCGGCATATCCAGGTATGAGGAAAATGTTGGCAAAAAATGAATGATTGTTCATTCAATACAGAAATTAACATCTTGGTCTGGATTTGTCAAGATTTATTTCCCAGGCAAATCTCCAGAAGGGATAGCTAGTCGAGAAAGCTGGTAACCTTGAATGAATAGTGCCGGAGTGCGTTGCGTTTTTCTTGTCAATCCAGAATTTCCAGGGTATATCTTTTCTCCGTCTTTCCACTGGCAGCGGTTAGGATCGTTCTGATTGCCTGGATATGGTTTCCCTTTTTGCCGATAATCTTTCCCACATCATCTTTGGCTACCTTGAGCTCCAACACCGTGGCATGCTTTCCCTCAATCAGTCTCACCTCTACTTCTTCCGGCTTGTCTACCAGAGCCTTGGCGATCACTTCAACTAGCTCCTTCATCCTTCCTCCTTTGCTCGAACCATGAGTAAAACCATGAATAATATCCGCATATATACTACTTTCTCCGGGAAATATCAAGGCATATTTTAAAAAAAATCTTTAGAGTCTCTTCCTCTGAGCTGCAACTCTTTACCCCAAAATAATTGCAAAATGATAAATGTAGGGGCAATTCATGAGTTGCCCCTACTTACGGTATTTGGTCGTTCCAGTTTACATTTCTTGCTTTTTCCGAGGCAATTAAATATAATTTAGCTCACAAGGCCCGCAATTTGGACGTAGCCGCTTTTTAGGTCGTGATCCTTTGGTGGTTGATAAAACTCTGCAAGATATGGGTTAGGTCAATCGGTTGCGGTTGCGCAGCTAGTATCGGGATTCGTATAGGGGTTAAGGGAAAACGCAACTTAGTGACGAAAGACGAAACGAGCAGCGCAACCGAATAACGAATAACCAATGGGAGTCTGGTCAACTTGCTCTGAGCTTGTTGAAGGAAGAGTCAACTTATTTATGCCGTCGACTATAGCCCAGAAAGAAAAGGAGAGGGAGTTAATTGACTAAGTCGCATCGATCCAAACCAGTAGGGATAGCGAAAAGGATCAGGGAGCTACCAGACTATCTTTTTGCCGGGATCGAAAGAAAAAAGGCGGAGGCCTTAGCAAAAGGTAAGAATCTAATCGACCTAAGCATAGGTGACCCTGACCAACCAACTCCTCCGAATATAATCCAGGTAATGAGGCTCGCAGTTGAAGATCCTGCCAATCATGGTTATCCACCCTATGCAGGTCTGAGCAGGTTCCGGGAGGCAGTTGCCGCCTGGTATCAAAGAAGGTTTGAGGTCAAACTTGATCCTGGTAAAGAGGTTCTCGCGCTTATAGGATCCAAAGAAGGGATAGCCCATATTCCCCTGGCCTTCCTCAACCCCGGTGATCTTAGCTTAATACCCAGCCCGGCCTATCCGGTTTATAATATCGGAACCCATTTAGCGGGTGGAGAGGCTTACTTTATGCCACTTTCCCGGGAGAAAGGGTTTCTCCCTGATCTGGAGAAGATCCCTGCTCGGGTGGCTAAAGGGGCCAAGCTGTTATTTTTAAACTATCCCAACAATCCTACGGCCGCGGTAGCCAGTAAAGAGTTCTTTGAGGAGGTAGTTAAGTTTGCTTGGCAATATGGGATCATCGTCTGCCATGATGCCGCATACTCAGAGATATATTACGATGACTATCTCCCCCCCAGCTTTCTTGAGGCTGAGGGAGCCAAGGAGGTGGGAGTGGAGTTTCATTCCCTTTCCAAGACTTATAATATGACTGGCTGGAGAATAGGCTTTGTGGTTGGAAACGCTGAGGCAATCTCTGCCCTGGGGAAGCTCAAGACCAATATCGATTCCGGGGTCTTCTCCGCGATTCAGGTGGCGGGGATCGAGGCTCTAAACGGGGATCAGGCTCCAGTGGAAAAGATAAGATCAACTTATCGAGAGCGGAGGGAGGTTTTAGTTAAGGGTCTGCGAGAGGTGAGGCTGGAGGTAGACTCTCCGAAAGCTACCTTTTACCTCTGGATTAGGGTTCCCAAGGGTTATACCTCTGTTGGTTTTGCTGAGCACTTATTAGAAGGAGGAGTAGTGAGCACCCCGGGAAGTGGATTCGGCTCGGCCGGTGAGGGTTATGTCCGGATGACACTTACCAAAGATAAGGATCAACTTACTGAGGCAGTTGAAAGGATTAAAAAAATCGGCCTCTGAGGATGAAAAATATTGCTTACATCGGGATTGGCTCTAATTTAGGAGATAGGGGTGCCAACTGTAAAAAGGCAATCGGCCTCCTGGGAGAGCTGAAGGAAACCAAGGTTCTCGCTGCCTCTTCCTTTTATGAAACCGAGCCCGTGGGAAGGCTCAAACAGGGCTGGTTTATTAATGCTGCGGTCAAACTTGAAACTACCCTGCCGGCAAGAGAGCTATTTACCTCCTTACAAAGGATTGAAAAACAGATCGGAAGGCAGCACTCAGTCAAAAATGCTCCCCGAATCATTGACCTTGATCTTCTTTTTTACAATCAGGAGATAATCAATCAGGCTGAATTGAGGGTTCCCCACCCCCGGCTCCACTCCCGAAGATTTGTCTTAACTGCACTTAACGAGATCGCGGCCAAGAAGGTTCATCCCGAGTTGAAGCTTTCTACCTCTCAGCTATTAGCGAGGCTGAAAGATAAAAAGATTGTGAGGAAGATTGGCGTCAAATAGAAGGGAATAGCATCCTACTTCGTCCCGATGGACATCGGGACTTCGTAGGGCAGGGGGAGTAGCCCTGTCCGCCATAGCTTTAGCGACGGCGGAAGGGAATAGCAAGGGATAGATGAAGTGCAAAGTTCAAAGGGCAACGATAAAGGTTTAATGTCAAATGCCAAAGCTCAAAGTTCAAATGAAACCCAAAGTTCAAATGACAAA